>NZ_JBVHVT010000007.1:132252-153261 GCF_055564695.1 Streptomyces sp. NPDC029014 | reverse complement strand
CGCCCCCCCCACAACTACCGCCCCCTCCCATCCCCACCCCCCCCCCCCCCTCCCCCCCCCCCCCCCCCCCCCCCCCCCCCCCCCCCCCCCCCCCCCCCCCCACGACGGATACCACCCCCACCACGGAGAGCCTCCATGCCAGCGGCCCGGAACACAGACCCCTTCCTCCTCCAGGGCGAACGCTTCGAGGACACGTTCCGGCAGACCGGCGTCGACTACCAGCGCCGTTTCCGCGCGCAGCTGCGTACCCTGCCCGCCCATGTTCCCGAACCGGCCCTCGTCGTGTTCACCTCCGCCCACGACGCCGAGATCGACCGGCTCTCCCTCGAACTGGGCCTGCAGGGTTACCCGCTCTACCGTGTCGACGCGGACGACTGCGTGAACCGCTCCCTCGTCCTCGACCCGGACGCGGGCACGATGCGCATCGACGGCCTGCTCGTCCGGCCGGTCCTGCTCTGGATCAGGCACTTCCTCCCCAACGCCATCGTCGTCGACGGCTCCCCCCTCCTCCACCGCTACGTCCGGGACCAGTGGGCCGCCGTCCTGGAAGTCGTACGCGAGTGGCCCACCACCCACGTCAACCCGCCCGCTTCCCGCCGCGCCAGCCGCCTCGCCCAGGTGCGCCAAGCCGCCGCACTGGGCGTACGCGTGCCCGGGACGGTCCTCGCCAGCAGCGCCGAGGAGGCCGCCGCCGCCCTCGGCTGCCTCCCGACGGACCTGATCGCCAAGGCGGCCGGCGACCACTTCGTCCAACCCGAACCGGCCCGGTTCACCGGCGTCTTCCCCCGCCGCGTGACCACCCGGGTCCCCGCACCGGAGCCCGTCCCCCTGCTGTTCCAGCGCCATGTCCGCCACACGCACGAGGTCCGCGTCTTCAACGTCGGCACGGACCTGTTCGCCTACGAGATCCGCAAGGCCGACCCGAGGGACGTCTGGGCGGACCCCGGAACCGTCTCGGTGACCCCCACAGAGGTGCCCGCCTCCCTCGCCCAGCAGGTCACCGCCCTCCTGGAGCAAACCGGTTACACCTTTTCGGGCTTCGACTTCCTCCTCACCCCCGACGGCACCCCGGTCTTCCTGGAATGCAACGCCAACGGTGACTGGGCCTGGTTCGAGCGCGGCGCCACCGACACCCGCGTCAGCCGAGCCGCTCTCCACCACTTCGTCACCCACCCGGCCCTCGCCCCGACGTCAGCCGTCGACTTCCGAGGCTGACGGCCGAGCGGGCGGTCGGTGCTCCCGGGGCCGGGCACCGGCCGACGGCACCGGCGCCCCGGTCACCGCTCGTCGCCCGCACGCCGTCCCGGACGCCCGGGCAGCCCGGGCAGCCCGGGCCGGAGCGGCAGCCCGAGGGAAAGGTACTTGCCGTCCTCCTCCAGGCAGATGCCGTGCGCGACGCAGGACCCGAGGAACTCCTCGACCTCCGCCCGTTCCACCGGCCCTCCGCCGCGTTCGCCGCCGCCCCGCTCGGTCAGCTCCCGGTGGATGCGGGCGGCGCTGCGCGGGGCGTCGCCGCACAGCTCGTACACCTGTGCCCGCCACCCGGTGAGGGTGGCCTTGCGGCGCCGGCCGCCCCGGGTGTCGAACAGCGTGAGCCAGTCCGGCCCGCGCCGGTAGGTGAGGGTGGGCCGGTCCGCCGAGGCCCATGCGCGTCCCCACGCCTCCACGGCCTTGGCGAGCTCGGCGACGGAGTCCGGGGAGGCGACGTCCGGTGCCCGGTAGTCGAAGAAGTACGCGATCCGGCTGTGGTCCAGCCCGGGGACCGGGAACGCCAACCGGTAGGCGCTCTTGGGGGAGATCTCGCCCATCCCGAAGGAAGGGTCGGTGAAGTACGGGCTGAACCGCTCCAGCCAGATGCGCCCCACGCCGGCGGGGGGCTCCAGATGGGTCAGCAGGGGCACGAGGGCGGCCTGGTCCGCGTAGTCCTCGTCCGTCTCGCCGGGGAAGCCGGCGAGGAGGTTCCAGTCGACGCGGACGCCGTAGTAGTGGGCCCACTTGAGCAGACGGACGTTGAGGAGCCGTGAGGAGCCCTTGCGCATGAGCCCGAGGACGTGGGTGCTGAGGCTCTCCAGGCCCGGCTGGATCTTCCACACCCCGGCCTCGGCCAGCAGGCGTATCTGGTCCCGGGTCAGGTTGGCCTTCACCTCGAAGAACAGGGCGGTGTCCCACACGGACCCGCGGAGGCCGGCGCAGAAGGTGTCGAGGTAGGCCATGTCGAGGATGTTGTCGACGGCGTCGACCGCCAGGACCCGGTGCCGGCGCATCAGCTCCTCCAGCTCGGACAGCGCCCGCGCGGGAGACTTGGCCCGGTACTGCATGCCCAGCGCGTTGAGTCCGCAGAAGGTGCAGTGGTGCTTCGCGCCCCACCAGCAGCCCCGGGAGAACTCCACCAGCAGCCGCTGGGTGTTCCGGCCGATCACCCGGTCCCGGCCGAGGGCCTCCAGGGCGGTGAAGTAGTCGTCGTAGTCCGGTACCGGCAGCTGGTCCATGTCCCGGGTGCGGGTGCCGGGGGAGGGGGTGGTCACCCGGCCGTCGGGGGTGCGGCCGCAGACGCCCGGTATCCCGGTCGGATCGGCGCCGCGCGCCACGGCCGCCGCCAGCCGGGGGAGCGTCACGTCGCCCTCCCCCACGACCACGTAGTCGATGAAGTCGAAATTCCTCAGGTACTCCGGCCCCATGTCCCCGTCGTAGTTCGCGCCGCCGAATACGACGATCAGATCGGGACGGGCTTCCTTCAGGCGGCGCGCCAGCGCCAGGGCGGCGACGTTCTGGATGAACGTCGACGTGAATCCGACGACGTCGAGTTCCGACCAGATACTGCGGGCGGCGAGTTCCTCGATCCAGGCGGGCAGGCGCACGCACCGCAGATCGGCCACGGCTTCCCAGTCCGCGCCGGCCTCGGCACACATTTCGGCCACCTCGGGAAAACGCAGACGGTAATCCTCCACGTCCTCGGTGACCCCGAAGGCAGCCGTCCCGAAGAGCCATTCGCCGAACAGGTGGACCCGTTCGGAAGGGGCTTCGGTGATGACCTCGTAAAGATCCGCGCCCAGCTCGGCGGACAGCTCCAGGTTCGGGTAGACGCTCCGCGCGTCGTGGCCGAAGGAGCGGAGTGCGGCCTGGAGCAGCCCGCACTGGATGGAGGGGGTGTCGGTGCGCGCCCACGGCATGTTCACCAGGCCGATGCGCAACGGCCTCGCCGGGACGCAGTCCGGCGGGAACAGGGGTTGGTCGATCAGTTTCAACTCACCGTCGCCTGACACTGGTTCCTCCGTACGTCCGCTCCGGCAGGCCGGACCCCTCCCCGGCGGGCGGGGAAGGACCCGGGTCACGCGTTGGTCGGTTCGCCGGCTCAGTCCTTGACGTTGCTGGCCGAAACGACGCCGATGTCCTTCACGTTGCTGTCCGAGACGATCTCGGCGACGTCGGATTCCTCGATCTCGGTCCAGACGATTTCACGCTCCATGGTTCACCTCCTTCCTCATATGCGGACATGAGATTCCGTCGGTGAACGGTCATCGATCCTAGGAACCGCCCCAGCCGTGAACAAGGTGGCGATCCGGCCACCGGAACACCCCAGCCGGGTTCCGTGCCCGACTCCTGCGGTGCGTGCGAGGCGGGTGCGCTATTGACGCCCCATTCGGCCGCTTCTCACAATTGGCCGGTCCAGCCGGGCGAGGAGTCCTTCGCCGACCGCCGGAAATTGCACTACGACCACAGGAGTATCACCGCATGATGCGACTGCTCATCGGAAACGACTGGAGCGAGGAGCTGGAGGAGCCGGTCGGGACCGGCTGGGCGGTGCAGCGCCTGCTGTGGTTCGCCCGCGACGGCGACGTCCTCGTCCTGCCCGTACCGCCCGAGGAGGAGTTCCTCTCCTACGTCACCTCCCTGACGGGCACCCGGCGCGACTCCCTCCAGGTGGTCGTCCCGCCTCCCGGCCGTACCGGCACCGGCGCGCTCACCGCGGACCGGCTCACCGACCCCGCGCTCATCGCCGAGCTGCGCGAGAAGACCGCCGGCCGGCCCTTCGACGAGGTCTTCGCCCTCTGGCCCGACGCAGCCGTCGCGGCCGCCGCCGACGCCCTGGGCTGCGCGGGAGCCCTGGAAGGACACGCGTTCCTCACCCAGAGCGGCGGACTGCTCGGCAGCAGCAAGGCCGTCTTCCGGGCCCTGGCCGCAGGCGTGGGCGCCCCCCTGCCCGACGGCGCGGTCTGCGCCGATCCGCGGCGCGCGGAGGAGCACATCGTCCGCCTGCTGGACGGCGGCAGCCCGGTCATCCTCAAGCAGGACTTCGGATCGGGCAGCGACGGCAACGAGATCCTCAGTCGTACCGGGAACGTGGACCTGCGCGGCGCGCGGGAGATCCGCCGGCTCGCCGACCGCCCGGCGGTCTCCGCGTACCTCGCCGAGCGCTGGGACTGGCTGACCGCCGGCGGCCGCGACCGAGTGGTCGTCGAGCGCTACCATCCCGGCAGCCGCGCCTACTTCGCCGAGTTCTGGATCTCCGACGCGGGCATCCGGCTCGGCGGGCACGGCGAGATGCAGTACTGCCCGCTGCCCAACGCCCAGGTGATGCCGGCCCCGGACCTGACCGCCGGGCAGCTGGACTCGCTGGTGGACGGCGGGCACCGGATCTCGGCGGGGCTACGGGCGGTGGGCTACCGGGGGATCCTCAGCGCGGACGCCGTGGTCACCCCTCAGGGCGAGGTGCTCTTCACCGAGTACAACGGCCGCGCCACCGGCTCCACCCACATCTACGAGATCGTCGGCAAGCGGGTGGTCGGACCGGGTTTCGGCACCGACCGCATCGTGCTGGAGCGGGTGTGGCCGAAGCACTGGGAGGTGCCCTCCTTCAGCGCCGCCCTCACCCGGCTCCGCGAGTCCGGCCACGCCTACGATCCGGACACCCGCCGCGGCGCGATCATCCTGGCCGCGTACCACCCGGGCCGCAAGGGCGTCATGCTGTGCTTCGTGGACGACACCGTCGGTGCCGCTCTGCACCGCGAACAACTGGTGGGCGGGTTGTTCGCCCCTACCGCCTGACCAGCCGGGACGACGGCCGCGCTCGCCGCGGAGGCCGCGCACTCGGACCCGGAGCCCCAGCGCAGCGATCGTTCGCGGCGCCGGCGCCCCGCTGCGGACGGGGCACGTCACGGACGTGCTCACTGGGCCATGCAGGGAGTCGTGTGCGGACGTTTGACGAAGCGCGTGCGTGGGTGCGGGTTGCGCTGCGCATGGCTCGGGAGAATCGCCGATGCCCAGGGCACCCCCACGAAAGGTCCTGTTCTCGATGAAGCACATCGGACGACGAGCCGCTGCCGGACTGGCGGCGCTCGTGCTCCTTGGTCCCGGTTCTGCACGTGCCCTCGCCGCGGACGATCCGGACAGCTCCAGCACGGTCGTGGTCCTCAACAAGGGCGACAACAACAAGATCGCCGGACGGGACCTGATCGACGGCAACGACAACACCATCGGTACCGGGCACACCGTCACCCGGGGCACGACGCCGCCCACCACCCCGGTCACCGCCGCGCCCCGTCACGTGGTGGCGTTCTACCAGACCGGTACCACCACGGGCGACGGCACCCCGTACGTCTCCCCGGCGCCCCTGGCCGGGTACGCAGACGTGGTGGAGGTGGCCGCCTTCCACCTCAACGACCCCGCGCAGTTCCCGATCCTCACCCTCAACGACGACGCCCCCTCCGCGGCCAAGTACGCCCCGATGTGGCGCGACATCGCCGCCCTCCAGGCCAAGGGCGTCAAGGCCACCGCCCTCCTCGGCGGCGCCGCACCCGGCACGTACACGCGCCTCGACGCCGACTTCGACATGTACTACCCGCCGATCCGCGACGCCCTCAGGACCTACAAGCTGGACGGCATCGACCTCGACATCGAAGAGACCTTCACCGAGGCCACGGCAGAACGACTCGTCAACCAGCTGCGCGCCGACTTCGGGCCGAACTTCCTGATCACCCTGGCCCCGGTTCCTGGCGATCTCACGGCAGCCGCCGGCAGCCGGCTTCCCGACGTCGACTACCGCACCCTCGAGGCCAACGTCGGATCCAAGATCAACTGGTACAACGCCCAGTTCTACTGCGACAACGGCAGCCTCGCCGACACCAGCGACTACGACGCCATCATCCAGAACCAGTTCCCCGCGTCCAAGGTCGTGGCGGCCGCCATCACCAACTCCGACCTGAACTGCACCGGTTTCGTCGACATGCCGATCCTCCAGAACACCCTGCGCAGCCTCGCCGCCAGGTACCCCGGGTTCGCCGGCGCCGCAGGATGGGAATACGCGCCCTCCCGCGACGTCAACGCCACCAACTGCCCCACCGGCCCCGCCAACTGGTACTGCGCCGTGCGGCAAGCCCTCCCCACGACGACCAGCCCCTGACGCCGACGGCCCGGAGCACGCCTTCCAGCGCGTGCCCCGCGCCCCGCGCCCTTTCCCGGGATGTGGCCACTCCGGCACGACCAGGAGCGGGCGATGCGGATGCGCTGCTCGCCCCGTTGCTGTTCGCGATGTGTCCCCGGCTGTCCGGGCTCACGTTCTGGCAGGAGCGGGTGACCGAGGTGACACGGCGGCACGGTGGGACCCGCCCGGCGCGGTTTCCGTGCCGGGCGCGCCACCTGCGGCCCGCATCGCATGAGGTCCTTCTGCTGTTGCGGCGTCAGGCCGTCGATGTGGGACGCGTCGACCAGGATCTCGTTGGGGGCTTGTCCAGTTCGGCGGAGGGGTTCGCGTCCGCCTGGGAGGCGGATCAGCACCGAATGCTCGCGGCCGTGGGTCGTGTCGGGACGAGGCGTCAGCGACGCCGTGCAGGCGCGGCGGCTTCCGTTCGCCCGTCCGCTCGGCTACGCCGAACGCGCCAGCTCCACACGGTGTGTCCCAGGAGAGCCACGGCGACGACGCATGCTGCGACGCGAGTGACGTTCCAGGTCACGGCGAAAACCGGACCCTGCGAGTCCGCCTCTGCGCTCAGTCGTCGAGTCGCCTCGAAGAACGCGGTCAAGGGAACAAGCAGACGAAACGGAAGGCCGCCCATTCCGGGCGTCCGCGCTACGTTCCCCATGAGTCCCACAGGCGCACCGAAGACGAAAGCCGCCGTTCCCCACACGAGGATTTGCGTCTTGCTGAAGGTGTTGGACTCCATTCCATCCGGAACGGAGGTGGCGTATTCCATTCCGGCCGGAATGGTGGGATTCAAGTCCTTGAAGACGTAGTACGTGACCACGCCGATGGCCAGCCCCAAAGATGCCAGCAATGCCGACTCGATTTTGGATCGACGAAAATAGCCCACCAGTAACGCATAGCAGGCCCATGGCCACCCGCTGGAAAAAACAATACTCACGGCGACGCAGACGGGATTGTCGCATTTTCCGGCAATGGGGCCCATCAGGCCGAGTAGTGAACCCGCTCCGAGAGACACAGTGACCGGCGCAACGCGACCGCGCGCAAGGTGCATGATTGCCCTTCCCCCGTTCAGTGGGTGGGTCCGAGGCGGAGGTGGCGCCGCTCCGGGGCTGCGCGGACAACTGAGCAGCCCCAGAGCGGCTCACCAACCTACCGCACCTTCCGCGGAGTTACTGCTCGGACGGCGATCAGGGCCTAATCGACGCTGTAGTAGGTGGAGCAGGTGTACGCGAGACCCGCAGTGAGGTTCGCGTGAGAGGTGATGCGGGCTGCGGCCCCAGCGTGACGCGTATTGCCCGCGAGCTTCACCGTGGACGAGTGCCCCTTCGTCTGGTGGAAGTAATTCGAGTAGCCCGCTGGACGGGCTGAGGCATGCTGCGACTGCAGGCCGAAAGAGCCCGTCGAAGCGTCCATCTTGAACGTCACCGCACCCCATTCAGAGGGGTTTCCCAGCTCGGTGAGGGCGGGCGCGCCGAGCCTCATCGGCCCGGGCCCGCACCACCGCGCGACCTCCAGCGGGCCTGGGGGGGGGGGGGGGGGGGGGGGGGGGGGGGGGGGGGGGGGGGGGGGGGGGGGTGGGTAGCGGACGAGGGAAGGGAAAAATCTCCCCCCCCCCCCCCCCCCCCCCCCCCCCCCCCCCCCCCCCCCCCCCCCCCCACCGCCCCCGCGACCCCGTCGCCCCCCCCCAGGCCGGTAGATCAGTAGGAGTCGTACTCGCCGATCCAGTCGATGACGAAGTGGACCTCTCGACTGCTCTGGTTCCAGAAGTCGACGAGACCGTACGGGCCCGGCTTTGCCTGGACCAGGTTGGGGACGTCCCGGCCCGCCGTCCAGTTCAGCACGGAGGACACGGGGCGCGGGGGCATCGGAGGGGGCCCGTTGAGGTAAGGGCCCAGCGGGTAGGGGTCCGGGGCGACGGTTCTCGGCGTCGGCGCACTCGTAGTACGGGGCGGGCACGGGCCAGCCGCAGCCGGTTCTCGTGGCGGCTCACCGCGGTGATCCGCTCGGAGCCCGGCTGCCCGGCGGCCAGGACCGCGAGCGGGCCGACCGCGCGCCCCGGACCCGGACGACCCGGGCCCGCTTCGCGTACTCGCCCACGCTCTTCCGGCTCGGCCTACTGCCAGAAGAGGGTCTCGATGATGATCTGTGGTTCGGCGGTGCGGGCGATGAAGACGTACCGGAGCCACCCGCGCCCGTGGTCGAAGTAGAGGAGGTGCGCTCCGCGGGGCTGGGTGGAGCGGACTGGTTCGATGCTGACCTTCGCCGTGTCGAGGTGATCGTCGCGGTACGGGTGATACGAGCACTTCAGTTCGGTGACAGCGTCGATGACCTGGTCTCTTACCTTGCGTGGAAGGCTGTCACGGTATTCGGCGGCGCTCTTGGTCCAGTCGGCGGCCCATGGCGGGCCGGTGAAATCGGCGGTCACTCGCCGGGCCCGAGCCGGCTCACCCGGTGGTGGATCTGCGCTGCCTCTTCCAGGAAGGTCTTGGCCTTGTCCGGGGCGGCCGACTGGGCAGCCCGTTCCTCGAGATCGCGCACGTGGTGGTCCAGCTCGGGATCGCGCGCAAGGGCGTACTCCGCCCACCAGCGGGCCAGGAAGGCCGGAGCCGCACCGATGTCGTAAGTGTCCGCGATCTTCGCCCGCCAGTTCGCCTCGAAATCGGCCAGGAGCTGGGGCGTGTGCGCGGCGATCGCGGCACGCAGGGCGGGGATGCTGCGCTCGGGCATTGGGGGCACACCATGGGGGCGCCCAGGGGCGGTCGTCACGTCTCCTCCTGCACTCGACGTTCGCCACGATAGTCGCCGACGGCTCCGGGAACGACGGCTATCACCGCGTTCGCGCACGGGCCACGGCATGGTGCGCTCCAGGGCCTGGATGCCGTCCAGTCACACGTCCACCGCCTTTGAGGCCAGGTCTTCGACCGCGTCGTCCGAGCGGGTCGTGATCTGCGGGTTCTCGGCGACCCGCACCTGCCTGCCGGCCTGCAGCCGGGTGAAGCGCAGCACGGCGCTCGCCGCCGGACCGGGTAGGGCCAGCAGGAGCCCGCGCACTCGGGAACCCGGAAAGGTGGTGGCGTACCCGGCGCGGGATTCGGCCAGGTCCGGTGGCTTTGTGCCATTCGTCGGCAACCCGCCTCCCGCGTCACCGAGACCCGGCTACACAAGGAGGCTGGGAGGCGTCCTGCCGCCCACTGTGATGGCCGGTCTTGGGGGAGGTCTGGACGGTTGCTGACCATCAACGTGGCCGTGCTGCTCGTCGTCATCGTCTTCTTCCGGCTTCGGCGGCGTACGCAGGCCCGCAGCCGCTTCGACGAGAGGATGACCGTCGTCATCGTCCTGGCGCTGGGTGTCCTGCTCGCACCTACGCCGGTCGGCCAGGGAATCATGGACGTCCTGGGACAGCTTGCGAGTGGCGTCACGCAGGCCAGCCGATGAGCCCCCGCCAGCGCAAGGGACGAGCGTCGACGACCCGACGCCCGCCGGTGCGGCGGCGCACCCGCAGGCCCGGCAGGCGGCGGCGCGCAGAGGACCGGCTGGTCGGTCTCCTCGTGGCCGCGGCCCTGGCCATCGCCATGGTCGTGGCCGCCGTCAACTGGTTGCTGGCCCACTGGTGGGTCCTGATCGCCATCGGCGCGCTCGCGGTACTGGCCGGCGGGGTCTGGCTCCGCCAGAAGCAGCAGCAGGCGCGGTGGGAAGCGGCCCGCGCGCAGAGACTGCGCTACGACCTGTCCCAGCTGGATGCCCTGCACCACTCCCGGTTCGAGGACGCGGTGCGGGACCTCATGCGCCGCGACGGCTGCCAGGACGCAGTACGCGCCGGCGGCCGCGGCGACTTGGGCGCCGACGTGAAGGCCACCGACCCTTACGGGCGGCGCTGGGTGATCCAGTGCAAACACCGCCGGAACGGCCTGGCCGGCTCGGCCGTGGGTACGCCGGACCTCCAGGTCCTCAATGGCACGGCCCGCCCGGTCCACGGCGCCGATATCGCGGTCATCGTGACCAATGGCCGGGTGACCGCACCAGCCGTGGCCTTCGCCGAGCAACAACGCCTCCACGTGGTCGACCGCCACGCCCTCGGTACCTGGGCGTCCGGCTCACGCCCCCTGTGGGAGCTGCTCCGCGCAGTCCCGCCACCTCGCAAACCGACGGCCCTTCCCTGAAGCCGCCGCCCGCGGCCGCGTCCGCAACCAACCCTGGTGACACCGGCGTTCGGATGACCCATCGAGATGAAGGACGCGGCTGCCGGGCTCCCGCGAGCGGACCCGCGCGTGAGGTGCCGGGCGCCAGGCTCGCCGGTCGCTATGTCGCGCAACCAACCATGAAACCCGTCCGTGTGCGAGTGGACACAGTGGGTAGACGCGCGGCATGACCGTGCAGAAGACTCCCGTAATAGCCCTTGACTGCGCCGACCCCAAGTCCCTGGCGCAGTTCTACGCCGACCTGTTGGGGGCAGAGGTCCGGCCCGGCCCCGCCTCGGACGACGTGGACGTGGTGGGCGCGGCCGGCGTCAAGATCGCATGCCGCCGTGACGCCGGTTTCGCGCCGCCGAGTTGGCCCCGGCCGGAGGACTCGCAGCAGGCGCACCTGCGGATCGAAGTGGCCGCGGCCGACCTCGACGAGGCAGAGCGGGAGGCGGTGTCGCTGGGCGCCCGCCCGCTCGCCACCGGCAGCACCAGCACCAGCACCAGCATCGACTCGGGCATCCACACGGAGGGCGGTTTCTGCTCCGCCCGCCTCCTCAGCGATCCCGCCGGCCACACCTTCGCCTTGATCCCGGCGGATCCTTCTTCGGACCCCGCCACGGAGGGTGGTTGAGGGTTCGCACGCAGCCAGCTCGGGACTACCAGGATGAAACGACACCATCTGTCCGACCTGATGGACTTGGACTCCGTGGAGGCCAAACGGGGCGGTCAACCGCCGGCGGGCCCGGATGCGGTATGCAGTGGCGGACGAAAGCCGATGAGCACCATGATGTGATCATGGACTCAAGCGAGCGCGACAACGAAGCAGCGGTGACTCGGTGGACCCCTTCCACCCGCTACCCCGACATGTGGGTCGACCCGGATGACGACCCGCGCGAGACCGGACTCGAGACGGTCGGCGAACGCGCCACGCTGCTGGAGAGTCTGCGCCACTTCCGCCTGACCATCGAGATGAAGTGTGCGGGCCTGGACGCCGAACAGATGGCCCGGCGCTCCGTACCGCCGTCCACGATGTCCCTGCTCGGGCTGGTGCGGCACATGGCCGAGGACGAACGGCACTTCCGCCGGCTGGCCGGTGAGGACTTGCCCAGGATCTACCGCACCGCTGAAGACCGTGACGGGGACTGGAACGGCGCGCTTCCCGACCCGGCGGTCGTGGAGGACGCCTGGCGGCAGTGGCGGGCCGAGAGCGAGGTGACCGACCGTTTCATCGCCGGCTTCGCCGACCTCGGCACGCGAACCGGGGAGGCGCCGCTGCGCGAGATCCTGGTGGCGCAGATAGCCGAGTACGCGCGGCACTGCGGCCACGCCGACCTCCTGCGCGAGAGGGTCGACGGCCGAGTGGGCCAATGATCAACGGTGCCGTTGAAGGTGTAGCGGGAGCTGACCGTCCTGTTCCCGCCTGCGCAGGAGGGCCTCCTACGATCCGGCGCGTGCTGGATCCCGAGCTGCCGGAACGGATCACCGCGCGCCGCGCGGAACTGTGAACGGTTGCCCGACTGCGCGGGGGAACTCCGGCGATTACCTCACCGAGCACGAACTGATCGACGAATACCAGATCTTCGTCCAGCCGGTCGTCCTCGGCGGCGGCAAGCCCGTCTTCCGCAGCCCGCAGCAGCGGTTCGAGCTCACCCTCGTCGAGTCCCGGGTGTTCGACGGCCAGGTGACCGTGCTCCGCCACCGACCGGCCACCGGCCCCCCGCAGGCCCCCCCACCCCTCCGCAACCGGCGAGTGACCAGCCACGACGGTCCGGTGCCGTAACCGCGCCGACGTGGCCGATCCGCTCCTGCGGTCGACGGGCCTGTCCGGGCCCGTCACCGACACCGTCACCGCCGGCGAGTCCGAGGAGCATCTCCCGGTCGGGGCTCCGGCTCCTGCGCCCGGCCCAATGGCTGGGCGACGAACCCGGTGGGGAGACCGTGGCGATCGGGTGATATGGGCTCCACGGCCGTGATCACCCCGGATCCGGCGCGTTCCTGAGTGTGCAGGCGTCCCACGCGAGCACGCTTCCCGCCCCTCGGCCGGCCGGGCCTGTGCCTCCCAGCGGACCCACACCCACCACAGGAGAAGACCCATCATGGCCATCCGCACAGTGAGGCGGCGCTTCGCCTCCCTCGGCACCGTCCTGGCACTGGGCATCGCCTTGCCCCTCTCCCTCGGAGCCACGCCCGCATTCGCCCAGGGCGATCTGAACATCACGAAGGCCCACACGGGGGCCTTCGCCCGAGGCGGGCAGGGGACCTACCTGATCACGGTCAGCAATACCGACGAGACGGACGCCATCGGCCCGACGGTGATGACCGACGCCCTGCCCCAGGGCTTCACAGTCGCCACTTTCGACGCCACCGGGGACTTTGGCGCCTGTGGCGTGGACGCCACGCTCACCGTGGTCACCTGCAACACCGATTCCCTGCCCCCCGACTCCCTCTACACGGTGGAGATCGTCGTCGACGTGGCTGCAGACGCTGCCTGCACCGTCACCAACACCGCCACCGTCGTCGAGCAGGCCGGAGGCGGCCTCAGCGCCAGGGCCAGTGACCCGACCCCCGTCACCGGCGGCGACTGTGATGCCGCTGACGGGGACGGCGGCGGCAGCACGTCGATCCTCCCCGTCGACCTCAGCGGCCTGATCCCGATCTACAACAACATCAACACCAACACCAACTTCGACAGCCCCGGTGCCAGCAACACCCACAGCCAGACCTTCGGGGCCACCGCGCCCTGAACAACGCCGCCCCGTTCGTGTTTTCCCGTACTGCACTGCCGTGTCGGGGAGTCGACCGCCGGTGGCGGGCTTCCGAAGCCGGCGGCCGGAGTGCGGTAGAAGAAGGAGGTACGCATGTCCGTTCCCACAGGATCCGTCATTCCACGTCCCGTCCGGCCGCAGGTTCGCTCGTTGACGGCTGCCATGCTCGCGACGGGCATGTCCCTGGCTCTCCTGCCGCTGCTGGCCGGGCCGGCCCGCGCACAGGGCTCTTGTGTGCAGTCCGGCAACCAGGTGGTGTGCACGTTCGACTACACCGGTGCGGCCGACACGTTCACCGTGCCCAGCGGCGTGACCCAGCTGTCCGTGGAGGCCCGCGGCGCTTCCGGAGGCGCAGGAACCGCTGATCCCGATCCCGGAGGGGCCGGGGGCGCCGGTGCCGTGGTCATGAGCAGCCTGACCGTCACGCCCGGACAGACGTTGCAGGTCAACGTCGGCGGTATGGGCAGCGCCGGGACGGAAGGCGGTCCGGGCACCGGTGGCTTCAACGGCGGGGCGTCCGGCGGGGCGTCGGACGCCGCCCACGGCGGTGGTGGCGGGGGCGCCTCGGACGTTCGCTCCGGAGCCTTCGACCTCCTCTCCCGGCTGGTGACGGCCGGTGGTGGCGGCGGCGGGGGCGGGACCTCCGAGCTGGCCGGCGGCGGAGGCGGCGCCGGCGGCCGGTCGGGTTCGGACGGCGGCGACGGCACCCCGGGCACCGACACCACGGGCGGCGGTGGCGGCGAGGGCGCGACCCCCACCGCGCCGGGCGACGGCGGGACCGGAGGGACCGGCGCCGATGACACCGGTGGGGACGGCGACCCCGGGACCTTCGGCACCGGCGGCCTCGGCGGCCCCGGCGAGGCCGGAAACCCGGGCAGCGGGATCACCGCCGGCGGTGGCGGCGGAGGCGGAGTCTTCGGGGGTGGCGGCGGAGGCGGCGGCGGCATCACCAACACGGAGTTCTCGGGCGCGGGCGGGGGCGGCGGCGGGTCCAGCGCCGGACCCGCGGGCAGTACCTTCACCACCGGCGCGAACACCGGCAACGGGCGGGTCATCCTCACCTACGCACTGCCCGAGCCTCCCGACGGCACTGACGGCACGTCCGTCCTCCCCGTCAACCTCAGCGGGCTGATCCCGATCTACAACAACATCAACACCAACACCAACTTCAACAGCCCCAAGGCCAGCAACACGAACACCCAGAATTTCGGGGCCACCGCTCCCTGACAGAAAGCACCCCACAGAGCCGCTCCGGTCGGACGGCCCCGGCCCGCTGTGAAGGGGCCACTCGGGCGAACAGCGGCTCACGACCCGTTGCCGGGCGGCGCTGACGGCGTTGGGGTCGACGTGGCTCACAACACCCTCGCCCGCGCCGCGGCCGGTACCGCGCTGGCCGTCCTCCTCGTCTCCGTCTCCGCTCCTGCCGTCCAGGCCACTCCCACCGCCGCACGCCCCGGCGCGGAGGACCTGGCCGGCCCCCTGGCCGTCGACAACCTGTTGTCGCTCGACTTCCTCGCTCCGACGGTCCGGGACGCGAAGCGCCAGGTCGGCGGCCTCGTCTCCGGGCTGTCGCCGGCCCCGGCCAGTGCCTTCGGCCTGAGCCGCCTGCTGAAGTAGAACGACCTGACCGGAGCGCCATCACAACGACCGCGCCACTCTCGGCGTGGCCACATCGTGAGGGAGAGCGGGTGCGGGTGTACGGCACTGCTCGTGACGGTGCCGTACACCCGCCGACCGCTGGAGCCCGTGCCCTACCGGAACAGACGGTCGCCCGGGGTGGCCATGCGGTGGGTGCCGCCGTGGCGGTTCACCCAGTCACGTACGAGGTTGACGGAGTTGGCGCACTGCCAGCCGTCGTCGTACTCGCGCACTCCGGTGAAGGCCCCGTAGCCCGCGATGATGCCGTCCACACGCCCGTCGCCCAGCAGTTTGTCGACGTACCACGGATCGTTGTAGGTGGTCGTCCAGGAGAGTGTGGCCGCGAGCCGTCCGGCGTCACGGTCCCCGGCACCCTTCTTCAGTTCCGCACACGTGTAGTACGTGGCCTCCGTGCAGTTGCCGAACCCCTTGGTGATGTCGCTGTCGCCGTAGTCCATCGCCCGGCGGCCGGTGGGGAACCCGGAACCGGACCGGTCGAAAGCGCCGCGGACCTGGTCGCGGGTGCCGGTCGTCGTTATGCCTTCGAGGCTGCCGAGCCTGCCTTCCAGGCTCTTCCAGCCCCGGCCGCCGACGTCCGGTGTGCTGCCGCCGTGGTACTCGTAGAACCCGTAGAGCACCTGGATCCCGGCAGCCGTCAGCCGCTGCGCCTTGTCGCGCAGTCCGGCGACGCTGCACCCGCGGTTCTCCTGCTCTCCGCAGTAGTTGGGGTCCTTGATGTCCAGCCAGACCAGCGCCAGCCGGCGTCCCGCGCCGGCGTGCGAGAGAACGCGGTCGATCATGCTGTCGAAGCTGGGGCCCAGCCGGTTGTCACCGGCCGAGGAACAGTCGTGGTAGGCCCGCCATTCGTTCGGGTTCCACCAGGCACAGACGTCTATCTCGATGCTGTTGGCACCGTGTTTGAGCGCCGCGTCCACGCCGTCGAGGGTGTCGACGCGGTGCGCGATGGCGTATATCGGGCGTCGCTGATCGGCTGCTGCCGCCGGGGCCGTACCGACCGCGGTGACACCGATGATTGCGCACATGACCGCGACCAACGCCGATAACATCCGCGGGCCGGCACTACGCCTGAGGTGAGTGGTCAAGAAAGTACTCCTTCACGTCGGTGTCCTGAGCGGACGGTCGATCCCACCAATCACGTGTTGACGCCAGGTAAATGTATGTTGAATGAAATAGGGGAGAGCGTGGCTCCCGAGTGGCGAAGCGTCAGGGGAGCGGCCAGCAGGGGCCGTTAGAGTGAATTGATCACTCTCGAAGAAAGGCCACGGCGCTCACGGTGACCGAGTCCCGCCCCCACTCCCTGTTCTCCTTCGGCACGTTGCGGGACGAGCACGTCCAGACGGCTCTCTTCGGCCGGCGCGTGCCTTCCACCCCGGCCGCGCTGGCCGACCACGCGACCCGACCCCTGCCGATCACGGACCCCGCCGTCATCGCCACCAGCGGCCTGGACGTCCACCTGACCCTGGAACGCCGGCTCGGTGCGGCGGTCGAGGGCGCCGTCCTGCACCTCACCGACCGGGAACTCGCCGCCGCCGACGCATACGAGGTGGACGACTACGTCCGTCGGAGGGTGGTCCTCTCCACCGGGGACACCGCATGGGCCTACCTGGACGCAAGGCCGCTGAGGCCGGCCGCGCGGATCATGATCGTGGGCGACAGCATCGCCTACGGACGCTGCGACCCGCACGGCGGTTGGGCGGCCCACCTCGCGACCGCGCACATCGCGACCAACGAGGTCGACCACCGGGTCTTCAACCTCGCCGTACCCGGCAGCACCCTCACCGAGGTCAGCGAGCAGACGCCCGCACTCATGGCACCGCGCCGCCCCGACACCCTCCTCGTCGCCGCCGGCATCAACGACAGCGCCCTGCCGCTCCTCGCACCGGGGAACGGGGCCGACGGTCTCGCCCGTGTCGAGGACGCCCTCGCCGCACTGGCCGCGGCGGCCCACCACCACAACGCCCGGCTCGTCGTCGCGGGACCCCTGTGGCTCGACGAGTCGCGCACCGGCGACTACGCGGGCCTGCGCTTCACCCGGGAGCGGGCACTGGCGCTGCGCACCGCCGTGCGGACCTGGTGTGCGGCGAACCACGTCGACTTCCTGGACCTGTGGGAGCCGCTGCGCGACCGTGCCGAACTGTTCTCCGACGGCCTGCACCCCACGACGGAAGGGCACGAGGTGCTGTACCGGCACCTGCTCGCGGTGGGCCGCTGACGTCCGGCGTTCCCGCGCGTCACCGGGGGCGGTGCGGTTCGTCGTACGTCCCCGGTGGCCGTCCGCCCGGTCCGGGTCCGTCCGCCGCCGCCGGCCCGGGGCACCCTGGACAGGGAGCGGTTCGCCGCGGCGCGATCCCCGGGGCCGGGGGTGCGGGCGCGGTCCGCGGTCAGGTCTGCCGCGGCGTGGCCGTGCTGCCGAGGAGCCGGTCCACGAGGAGTTCTGGGTATCCGGAGGCCGGCGGGTCGATGCCGAAGATCGCCCGCAGGTAGAGCGGCGCGACGAGCTGGTCGAGGATCTGGTCGAGGGGCGGGGGGACCTCGCCGCGGGCGGTGGCGCGGTCCCGGATGCGCTCGATGGCGCCGATGCGGCGCTCGAACTGCTGCGCGCGCTCCCCCTGAGCGGTGGCGCTGCCCGGCATGGACAGGGCGACGGCGCGGATGAGCAGTCGCCCTTCAGGGGTGCGGATGCTCGCGACGCCGCTTTCGGCCCATGCCGTCAGGTCGCCGCGCAGGGTTCCGGTGTCGGCCAGCGGCCAGTCCCGTTCGAGGCGGGTGACGACCACGTCGGCCAGGAGTGCCTCTCGGCTTCCCCAGCGCCGGTAGACGCTGGTGTGGTTCACCCCGGCGCGCTGCGCGACCGCGGGGATGGTGAGGTCCGCGCCCTCGGGGTCGGACAGCAGGTCGATGACGGCCTGGTGGACGGCCGCGCGGACCTGCTCGGGGCTCTTGCGCAGGCGCGGGGCCGGTTGTTTCGAAGTCACCCACCCATCGTAAGCACAACTATTTGCTTATTGGCGCCCGGGGGGTCTACAGTCCTGCCGTACGCACAGATCTGTGCTTAAGGAGAGAGTGATGAAGCCGTTGCTGTTCCCCGACAACCCCCAGTTCTGGTACGAGACCCTGCGCTCGATGAGCCACATCGCCTATGGGGGCGCCGACTTCGGTGAGGTCGTCTCCACCAGCGCGCGCATCAAGGAGGGCGACTACGACAGCTGGCACGAGGAGTGGACGGCGACCGCCGACCGGGTGGCCGCCGAGGCCCAGCGGGCCCTGGACGGGGGCCACACCGTCAGTGCCCGGGACGGGTTCCTGCGCGCCTCGAACTACTACCGGTCGGCGGAGTTCTTCCAACACGGCCACCCGTGCGACCCCCGCCACGACCACACCTACGACCGCAGCGTGGAGTGCTTCCAGGCCGCGGCCGCGCTCTACACCCCCCGCATCGAGCCGGTCCGCATCCCCTACGAGGGCACCACCCTGCCCGGCTACCTCTACCGGGCCGACGACACCGGCACGCCCCGCCCCACCCTGATCATGCACAGCGGTTTCGACGGCACCGCCGAGGAACTCCACTTCAGCGGCGCCCTGGCCGCCGTGGAACGCGGGTACACCGTCCTGACCTTCGACGGCCCGGGTCAGCCCGGCCCCCGCCACCACCAGGGCCTGGTCTTCCGCCCGGACTGGGAGAACGTCATCACCCCGGTCGTCGACTTCGCCGAAACGCTGCCCGAGGTCGACAACAGCCGCATCGCGCTCCTCGGGAGCAGCATGGGCGGCGTACTCGCCCCCAGGGCAGCAGCCTTCGAGCACCGCCTCGCCGCCCTGATCGCCGTCGACGGCATCTACGACCTCGGCCAGATATCCACCCGCAACATCCCCGGCGACCGCGACCAGGCCGAACGGCTCCTGCGCGCGGATTCCGCTCCCGAACTCGACGCACGCTTCGAACAGATCATCGCCCAGGACGCCACCGCGCATTGGGCGATCAACCACGGCATGTACGTGATGGGCGTCGAAACCCCCCGGGCCTTCAGCGCCGCCTACCTCGACTACACCCTCGCAGGCGGCATCGCCGAGCAGATCCAGTGCCCCACCCTCGTGTGCGACGCCGCCGAGGACGAGTTCTTCAAGGGCCAGCCCGAGCAGCTCTACGAGCACCTGACCTGCTCCAAGACCCTGCTGCTGTTCACCACCGAGGAGGGCGCCGGTGCTCACTGCCACACCGGCGCCATGCGCCTGGCCCTCGCCCGCATCTACGACTGGCTCGACACCACCCTCGCAGCCGTCGCCTGACAGTCGCCCCGGTACCGCCCGGCACCCGTATCGCCCCTTCTCACCCGAACCGGTCGCCCGGACCGCCTCACACCGCAAGGAAGCCCCGATGAACCGCACCGGTATCGCCGCCGCCCTCGACGACCTGCTCTTCAACCACGACATCACCCTGGAAGAGGCCGCCGAGCGCCACTTCACCCCCGAATACCGCCAGCGCACGGACGGCGAGTGGGCCGACCGCGCCGAGTTCCTCGACCACATCAGCCACCTGCGCAGCATCGTCGCCGGGGGCACGGTCGAGGTCCACGACGAGCTGTACGACGGCAACAAGTACGCCGACTGGCACACCTGCCACATCACCAAGAACGACGGCACCACCGTCACCATGGAGGTCTACGTCTTCGCCGACCTCGCCCCCGACGGCCGCTTCCACCGCATCGAGGAAACCACCCTGATGCTGAACGGCTCCGACGCCGACCGCAACATCGGCAGCGCCCGCTGACCCCTCGCCCATCGTTGGCCGTCCCGCACCCCGCACCCCGCACCCCGCGACCAGGCCTCGCGGACGGACCTGCCGTCCGCGGAAGTCTTCTCGGCGGGGAGGATCTGAGTACGCGCACTCATGCATCCGCGTCTCCGCGCACGGCAAGGTGAAGGCGGCCGTGTGACCCGGTCTACCTCAGGGCGGGCCACTGGCCCGGCAGGGGCGCCCTGGGCGCGCCGGAGACGGTCACCGCCGGACCCTCCTCCCGAGCGGGGGAGGAGGCAACCGATGGAGCACCGGTCCGTGGAAGACGACCAGCTCCAACGTCAACCTGCGTAACGGCCACAGCACCAGGGACTACTCCAAGGGCCTGCTGGCCAAGGGCACCAAGATCAACATGCAGTGCACCTGGCTGAGCGGCGACGGCAAGGACCTCTGGTACTACGGGCAGGTCAAGTCCGGTGTTCATCAGGGGACGTGGGGCTGGATTTCGTCCGTCTACGCCGGGGTTGCATAAACGCTGCCCCCGTCCATACGGGGGTGAGGTCGCTCAAACGCGTGTCCGGGCCGTGTACGCGCTGACGGGCTTGTTGAGCTCGAAGCGCAGATGGGTGTGCGGTTGCCGGACGACTACCGGAGCCGCCTCACCAGCGTGGGCGCCGGGGGCGCGGGCGCGGGTCCCGTGTACGGCAACCAACGTTGGAAGCACCGATGTTCGCTCCCGAGCGCACCGTGGGCGCCATCGTCATATCCCTCCACGGCTGCGCCCAGAGGGAGTGGCTGATCGTCGGTGGTTCCCCTCGCGGCATTCGGTAGCTCGCCGGGCTCCCGGTCGGGCGGGTCGGCAGTCGGTGTTGCTGGGGTCCTCGGCCGTGAGGCGGAGGACGAACCGCCGAACGAGCTCCCGAAGGGGTTCCTGGCCGGTCATCTGCAGGTCGCGGACCAGGTCCTTCCCCCGTGTCGACGGAACAGCGCGGCGGCCCGGGCGCAGCGTCACGCGTGCGGGATCCGTGCGCTCCGGCGTTGTGGCGAGCACTACGCGCCCCCGTGCTCCGGCCCGTCCGCTCCGCGGGTGCGCCACAGCAGTGACCAGGCGTGCAGCGGTGTGGGGTCGACCAGAGGAACGGAATGCAGTCCGGGGGCTTCCGGCAGGGATATGTCGGCGGGCAGCAGTGAGAAGCGGAGCACCGGCGTGAACCGCTTCACCGACAAGACCATCCGCATCACCGG
>NZ_JBVHVT010000007.1:0-132156 GCF_055564695.1 Streptomyces sp. NPDC029014 | reverse complement strand
CCGGCGGCACCGGCGGCACCGGCGGCACCGGCGGCACCGGCGGCACCGGCGGCACCGGCGGCACCGGCGGCACCGGCGGCACCGGCGGCACCGGCGGCACCGGCGACATGGGCCTGGCGACCGCCCACCGTCTCACCACCGAAGGCGCCGGTCAGCAGCTCGGGTGCGGCGCTGCCGCGGTGAAGCCGGCCGGCGAGGCCTTCTCCGCCCACCCGACCCGGAGATGAGTCCGTCGCCGGGGAACCGGTCCGTTATCGGGCGCCTTGGTCGGCGGGTCGCTTGTAGTACCGCCACGGGAACCAACCTGCGCCTACCGGAATCCAGCCTTCCGATTGCATTCGCCGGTTTCGCGCGATGGAGGGGAGTGTGACCCGGCAGTGCTCCCAGGGCTGGCCGGACGCCTCCACCTCGTGGAAGAAGGGGCCGTAGCCGACCATGTGCCAGCCGTCGCGGCCGGCCTCCTCCAGTGCGGCCATCTCGTTGAACGCGGTCAAACCGCTGAGGGTGCGACGCTTCGGGGCGTTCGGTCCCTGGGCGGGTGGTGCTGACGGGCCCGAGTCGGCGGCCTTGCTCGCGAAGCGTTGCTGCGCGGCCTGGCGGCTCACTCCCAGGACGCGGCCCACGGTGTCCCAGCTGTGACCGGCGGCCCTGGCGCCCTGGACGGCCTCGCGCAGCAGCCGGCTCGCCTCCTCGGCGCCGACGCGTGAGGCGTCCAGCAGGCGCAGGTACCCGTGGGGGTCGTGTTCGAGCGAGTCGGCCAGCCCGTCGGGGGCGTCGAGGACGGCTGCGGCGATCCCTTCCCGGATCCGGTCCATCTCCGCCGGGTGGAGCAGCGGTGTGTCGGTCATCGGCGCAGTCCGGCAAGGGGTTCGAGGTCGTCGAGGACCGCCTCGTCGCGGCGCTCCTGTTCGGCGGAGTCGCGGGTCGTTGCTCGGGCGGCCAGGCCGGCCGAGCACGCGATGAGCGCGAGGCCCACGGCGATCAGGGCGACGGTGGCGACGGTACCGAGCCGGTCGCCGAACATCACCGACACGGCTGGCAGGGCCACGGCGAGCGGCAGCGTGGCGGCCGTGGACGCGGTGGCGGGAGAGGCGTCCCGGTGCCGGTCCTTCGAATGCAAGATCAACATGCGTCAAGGAAACCTTGACGCGGCCGACTTGTCAAGAATCCCTTGACGCCCGCGTCCCGCATCCCGCGGCGCCGCAATGCCCCTGGTGTCAGTCGCCCCCGCCGCCCCCGCAGGACGAGCCGCCGCCGCAGGACGCTCCATCTCCGCAGGAGAAGCTGACACCATCGTCATGCCGCCCTGCGGAACGCCGCCGCCGCTGCGCTGCCCGGCCGCCGAATGCCCCGCCGCGCCAGGCCTGGAAGAGCCCCCAGGCGAGGCCGATTCCCACGATCATCAGGTATTGCACCTTCACCGCCCCCTTCCCGGCCATTGTTGCTCGTGCCGTGCGGTTCTCAGCGCCGACACCGCCGCCACCGGCACGGGCGCCGTGGCAGCGCGACAGGTCGCCGACGCCGGCCGCGAGCCGCGTGCCGCGGGTCGGCCCTGCGGCGGGAGTGACCTCCCATGTCAGTGTGCCGGTGCGAGTTCCCAGAGGCGGTGCTCCCAGCCGATGTCGCGGCAGGAGCGGACGGGAGGCCGGCGCGGACGGCCAGTGCGGCGAACTCGGCCGCGCTGCGCAGGCCCGAGCCGAACGCATCCTTGAGGCGCAGGTGGTGCAGGCCCGCCTCGGTCCCCTTCGACCCGGACCGGCCCCTCCCAGCCCGCCCCGTCCTCCAGGGTGCGAAGTCCCTGGGCGATCCCGTTGACGACCTGCTCGGTCTCGCGCCGGAAGGAATGGCCGCCGGCACTGCTCGTCTCGGTCATCACTTGATCATTCCATCTCCGACGTGACGGGCCATTGGTGTAGTGCAAGTACGGCACGCCGTTCGAGGAAGCTTCTACCGGCGGCGCAGAGATCCGGGTCCGCAACGAGTGGACCAGTCGCCGGCCGGTGACAGTCGCTCTCCACTGGCCCGCACGACAACAACCCTGCCGTCTTCTTCGAAAGCGATTCGATCACTGGCGGCCAGGAAGAGCGGACTCGCCAGCTCGAAGGCGAGTCCGTCGTCAGTCTCCAGGTCTTTCACCAGTACCAACCGCGAGATCGGCGTGGCTCCGTCAGCTACCAGACGCATGCCGAAATGCTCTCACGCAGCCTGAGGGCACCTCGACCCCATTCAGCAGCTGACCAACGACCCAGCCGTTAAAGATCAAGTCAGGTCACCGAGGGCGGCAGGGCACGCCGATGTCGATGCCCTTCAAGTAGCGATCACGGTCTTTGGCGGGGAGCGGGCCCGGGGTGAGGCCGCAAAGCGTGTCGCGCCATGCGGCGAGCTCGATGGTCTGATGGACGAGGGAACCGTCGGGTCCGAAGAGGAGGATGCCGCTGTCGGAGCTCCGGACGATCCGCACACCAGGCCACGTGCGCTCACCCCGTTTCCCCACTGCCAGGGGCCAGCTGCCCAGTGAGTCTCCCGTAGTGGCGTCCCAAAGCAGCAGGGTGCTGTCCTCCTTCTGCTCGGAGACCTGCACCAAGTGCAGGCCGTCGTCGCCGAAGACGACGTCCTGGCTGGGCATCTGGGCCACCGCCTCCGTGGTGACAGAACGACCCGAGGCCGGGTCGAAGACTGTGGCACGCCCGTCGCGGTCCACGGAGGCCACCTTTGATCCGTCGCTGTTCACTGTGAGGGAATCGACCCTCTCGCCGGCATAGGCAGTCGCCGCCTCTTTGACCCGCCCATTTCCCGACCAGCGCCACACAGTGACGTTCTTGCTGGTGCGGCTCAGAGCGGCGACCGATGCCAGGTCCTGACTGACCGCGAGATTCCAGAAGCTTCCCAGCTTTTGGGTGATCTCACCGGTTCGGACGTCGATCACGAGGAGGCCTTGCTCCCATGTACCAATGACGTGGAAGTCATCGCCCAGGAAGGACAGATTGGATGCGAACACCCACTCCTTCTCTTTGGTGTCGTAGCGCCTCGCACTGATGCGGCGTCCCGTGTGCGGATCCCACAGTGAGAGCTCGCTCCTGTGTAGCAACGCCACGCGGGAGCCGTCGCTGGTGGCCACAAGGTCATCGGTCTGGCGGTCGATCGCCACGGGTATGTGCCCGAGCCTGCGGGGTCCTGCCGTCGCATCGGTAACCGTCCAGATCTCGTTGCCGCCGTCCTGCGTGGGCCGGACGCCGAGCTGGCCGGATCTGACGATCTCGTCGTCCTGTAGGCCGTCTCCGTTCGGTACCGCATGCAGGCCATGCGCCGCCGAGGTGAAGAGGGTGACGGATCCGTCGACCGAACCGGCCGCCACCCACGATCCGTCCCCCGATACGGCGATGCTGGAGACGTCCCGGCTGAAGGAGCCCAGGGTGTGCTCCTTCTGCAGGCCAGAGTCGGAGACCGATACGGATGCCCCGTCGGCTCCCACGATGAGCCCGTTGGCGTCAGCGGGGAGGACCGACAGACCGTGGCCATGAGACACCCCGTTGGTGATGCGTCGGCCCTGATCCAGGTCCCACAATTCCCCCTCGGCTGTGCCAGGTCCCGCAAGAAGCGCCCGGTTGGCGGACGGGGATAGGGTGACGTCGCGGTCCGTGGCTGAGAAGCCCTCCAACGTCCGAGGGGCGCTCCAGGTCCCTGATGCCAGGGTGAGGGTGCGGGCCTGGCCCGTCTCGCTGGCGAGGGCCAGCAGTCTGTTCGACGTGTCGAAGGCGAGCGCGAGCCCATGGGATGCGACGTCTTTTTCACTGACGACAGGGGTTCCGCTGGTCAGGTCCCAGACGGTGAGCCTCGGTTCCCTCTCGTCGGGTGAGCGGAATGTGGCGGCAAACCAGTGCCCGTCCGTGGACAGGGCTGCCGAGTACAGACCGGCTGCGGCTGAGGACAGCCGTTCTCCGTCGCTCGCGATCAGCGTTCTCGTCAGGACCGCGTGCCGTACGTCCCACACCTCGATCTCGTTGTTGATGGTCTCCACCACCAGAGTCGAGCCGTCCCCGCTGAACGCGAGGTATCCCGTGCTCGTGTCTCGCCAGCCCTTGGTGTGCAAGGAGGGTAGGGCTTTACCGGTGCGGACGTCGTAGAGATGGATGAGGCCTTCTAGCGGCTGGGGGAACTCCACGGTGTCGGTGTCGGCATCGTAGTCCGAGTAGTAGGCCACGAGACCTCCGTCACGGCTGAGCGCAACGTTCGTCATGGGCCCGTGGTTGGGGCCGCGGTACGAGTCGACAAGGGCCGAGCCACCCTGGAGGTGCCGTGCCACATATGCATTGGCCCGCGTGGCCTGGGCCATAGCCCGTTCGGACTCAGACGTATGTCTGGCAAGGTCGGCGTACAGGGCGAACTGGGCAGCCTTGCGGGGGTTGGTGGCTGCCTCTTCAAGGGCACGGGCTGCGAGCGCCTGCGAGGCGGAGGTACGCGCCCGGGATAGGGCTTCGCCCATCTGGTGCCAGGCGACATAGCCGGCGATCAGTGAGCTGACAAGCAGCAGGGTGAGAGCGGTCATCGCCCCACCAAGCATCCGGACCGCCGTACGGCGCTGGCGCAGGTCCTCGCTGTCCACCGCGTCCTTGCTGATACCTCGTAGGGGAGCGAGGAGGGTGGCGACCGCATCGCGGAACGGAGCATCGCGTAAGGAGTACCGCCCGGCGGTGCGGACCGCGGTGAGGTCCACCCAGAGGGGCTCCGTGGCGAACCTGTGGCGCAGGACGGTCGGGAGGCAGGTCGTATGGGACCAGTCCCAGTCGCCTGCATGCGGGTCCCAGGCGATCGTGCCGTCGCTGACGGCGATGAGGAAGCGGTCCATCGGACGATGCGCAATCCAGAACTCAATCTCCTCGCGTACCCACCGGGAGTGCGCGGCCGCGGGGGAGGCAATGTAGACGAAGTACTTGGAGTGGCCGAGCTCCCGCAGGAGCGCGCCGCCAAGGTCACTGGTGGCTGCGAGGCTGGTGGTATCGCGGAAGACGCTGACGGTCTGGCGGCGGCTCCAGGGACGCGCGAGTTGTTGCAGGCCCCGCTGGAGCGCCTGAGCGAGGGGGACGTCCTGCTGGTGGCTGTACGAGATGAAAGCGTCACGCCGGTAAGGAGGTTCGACCATGTGTGTTGGGCTCCCCTTGTGCAATATTGGCCAACTCGTAGGGTGACACGCATAGTTGGTCCTCGAGGAAGGTTTGCGGGATGCGTTTGCGGCAGAGATGAGGACGACGGTATGGACGCGGCGGCCGCTTCGAGGCGCAGGAGACCGCGGTCGAACTCGGGGTTCCCTTCCTAGGGAAGATCAGCGGGGCCTGGGAACCGATTCCGAACGGTGACGTTCGGCGCGCTCCCGAACAGGAGCCGCGCATCACCAGGGACCGGTCCCGGACGCCTACACGGAGCGTTGACTTCGCGTGGCAGTCTACGGGGCGCCCATCACCACGCACGCCGTCAGACCAAGCCGGGGGAGTCACATGGAACCGACGTACCACGCGTTCATCTCCTACAGCCAGCAGCGGGACGTATCACTGGCCGAAGGGCTCCAGGAAGGGCTGGAGAAACTGGTGCGCAAGGGATGGCGACGTCGCCGGACGCTAAAAGTCTTCCGCGACCACACCTCGATCGCCGCGAGCAGCGATCTGCCACGCACGATCCTCGCCGGACTCGCCCGCTCCCAGCACCTCGTACTCATCGGATCGCCCGAGGCCGCTGCCTCCGCATGGGTCCGCCAAGAGGTCGAGTTCTGGCGGGCCAACCGCTCCACCGACCACCTGCTGCTGGCCTGCGCCGCAGGCGAGATCGCCTGGGACGGCACGCGCGGAGACTTCGACTGGGAGCGGACCACCGCGATCCCGAAGGAGTTAAGCGGGGCGTTCGCCGCCGAACCCTTCTGGGTGGACCTGCGGTCCTTCCGGGACGCCGAGGACTTCTCGTACGCACCGGGCCGTCCCTTCCGCGACAAGGTCGTCACCCTCGCCGCGCCGATCCACGGAATCGGCAAGGACGTACTCGACAGCCGGGCGGTCCAAGAAGACCGGAAGGCTACGCTCCGGCTCCGTGCGATGGGGGCTGGTTTCCTCGTGCTCACCCTGGGCCTCGGGACCGCCGGGTTGGTCGCCTGGCGCAAGAGCGGCGAGGCCTCGGCCCGGGCACGGACGGCCGCATCCCGCTCCCTCGCAGCGCGCGCCCTGGAGGTCGCCCCGAGCGACCCGCGCAAGGCAGCCCAGTTCGCGCTGTACGCCTACGCCGTCGAGCCGACCGGCCAGGCGGCCCAGGCCCTGGGCCGCGCGATCGCCGCGAACGACAGCACCACGCACCACCTGCAACAGGGGAACGAAAGCGTGGCCCAGTACCAGGGCGCCGGACACAGCCCGGCCACCAAGGTGGCGATGAGCCACGACGGAGGGGTGCTGGCGTACTACTCGGGTCTCGACCCCGATGCCCTGAGCCAAGGGAAGTACGCCGTACACCTCTACGACGTCCGCTCCCGTACTCGGCTGCCCGACCTGGTCGGCAACGCGTGGCCGCAGGACGGGGGCGGCCTCGCGTTCAGCGGGGACGGCAGCCTGCTGGCGGTGGAGACCCCGGGCAACGAGATCGAGTTGTGGGACGTGCGCGGACGCAAGCTCCTGCGCACGATCGTGGCCAGCGACGGCAGCGCTCTCGCCGGGGCGCAGATGAGGCTGCGCTCCTTCGCCTTCTCCGGCGACGGCACGCGCATCGCCGCATCGTTCTTCACCCCGGCCGGCTTCCACCTGGCGGTCTGGGACGCGGCCACCGGCCGTCAGATCCTCAGGGAAGGCGCCGCCGACGACGCCGTCGCGCTGGCCTTCGACGACACGCACCGGCTCGTGGCTCTGGACTCCTCGGTGGGTACCGTACGCACCCTTGCCCCTGACTCCAGTACTTGGAACGCCTCCCGTCCCCTCGACGGCTACCCCCGCCTCGACCGGGACGCCCGCTTCGGCGTGACCCTCTCGCCGGACGGAGCCCGCGTCTTCGTGGCCAAGGACGCAGGCACGCACACGGACGTCTGGGACGTGGCCAGCGGGAAGCGGCTGACCCCGGCCGAGGCGGCCACGACCGACGGCCGGCCCGCCTTCACCGCCGACGGCCGGTCGGTGGTCATGCACGACGCGGCGCGCCGACGACGAGTACTCGGAGCCTTCACCTACCCCGTGGTCTCCCTCGCCGCATCGGGCGACGGCACGCGGGTGGTGGCCGCGTCGAACGACGGCGCCGTCACGCTGTTCTCGGCCACCGGCATCCAGGCCGGAACGACGCTCCCCAACGAACAGCGGCTGGGGCCCGCCGAACTCACCCCGGACCGGCGGCTCGCCGTCAGGGCCACTGCCGAGGGCTCGGACCTGTGGGCCACCGGCGGCGACGGCCTGGTGCGGATCGGGCGGATCGGGCAGCGCGCCAAGACGAGCGGTGCCGGGGAAAGCACGGTCATCGCCTCGTCCGACCGTGCACGCGTGGTGGTCGCCGACGACGACGGAGTCCTCACCCTCTGGAACCCGGGGGACGGCAGCCGGACGGGCGCTCCCTGGCGCCCCGGGCACCGCGTGGCCCCGGTGTCCTTCCTCCCCGACCACATCAGCTTCCTCGCCGTCACGGACGGCGCCCTCCAGGTCATTGACCCGCGCACCTGGCAGGTACGGCAGTCCCAACCCCTCGGCACGGGCCCCGGGGCGCCCGTGGCCGCCAGCGGGGACGCCACCACCGTCGCCGTGGTGGACCGCGACGAACTCATCGTGTGGCGTTGGAGCACCGAGAAGGGGCTCCACCGGGTGCACCGGAGCAGGATCCCGGGCGGGGCCGACTTCCGGACCTCGGTGGCGATCAGCCGACACGGGGAGAAGGCCGTGGTCATCAACGGCGACAACCGCCTCATCGTCTTCGACGTCGCCTCGGGAACGGCCGTCCAAGGGGCCTCGGTCTCGCCCGAGGGCCAAGGCGGCGTCGCCTTCGGCGCCGACAACGCCCTGCTCGTCCACGCGTACGGCACCGGGACCGACGCGGGCCTGCAGTTCTGGGACGCCACCACGGGAGAAGCCCGGGGCACCTGGGCGATGACGGGACACGGCGAGGGCGGCGTGACCACCTTCAACAGCGCGGACGGCTCCGTCCTGACCATGGGAGCGGACGGCTCGCTCGTACGTCGCACCGTGGATCTCGCAGCCTGGCGCACCACACTCTGTTCACTGGCCCCCGACCCGCTTCCGGACGGCGAGTACGAGCGCTACCTGAAAGGAATCAAGATCGGTCCCCCCTGCCGCGGAGCGGCCACCCGCCCCTGACGGCCGACGCCGCCCTGACGGCCGACTGCCCCGCCACCGGCGGGGGCGGGGACTTCAGGAGACGACACGGGGTTCGCCCGGCGTCAGACGCTCACCGTCCCGCGTCCAGACGGTGGTGGCGTCCCCCGTGGGGCAGCACCTCGGGTCCGTCTGGCGGTACCACTTCTCGTGCGCGGTGATCCGGCCGGGCGCGAACTCCAGCCCGGTGAGTGCCGTCGTGTACTCGGCCGACTTCTGCCGCGGCGTGATCGCGCCGAGCGCGGCGAGGCCGTCGCCCTCACGGGTGAACACGACGTACGCGGCGACGAGTTGCCCGCTCATCGTAGACCCGTTGTCATCGCAGCCTACATAGACCGCGGCCTCGTCGCGCCCGTCACCGTCGGTGTCGCCGTACGCGACCTGGACGCCGCGCCGAACGCGTACGGTGCCCCACGTCCGGGACGTGGCCGTGGCACTGCCGTCGGCACCCGGCCGGACCAGTCCCGGGACATCGCAGAACTCGCCCGGCACGGGCGTCCCCGCCCAGTCCACGTCGTGGAGGTCCGCCGGCGCGGGCCCGACGAGCACCGGTTCCTGCGTGGGCGACGGCGCCGGCGACACGGACCCGGGGCCGATGGGCGAAGAGGCGGCGGGCTGGACGGGCGGTGCTGGACGCGGCGCACCGCACGCACCGGTGAGAACGACGAGCGCGAGCAGGGCGATGGACGGGGCGCTCGTGCGCCGTAAGCCGCTTGCCATGGTGTCCTCCGTTCCCGTACGCGCTCAGGCGCACGGTGGGTCGTAAGCTCGGTCGGGCAGGTACTGGGCCCACTGTTCGCGGGTGATGCGGGGGGACTCCGCACACAGCCGCCGCAGGATGGCGGCCCGGTCCACGCTCCACAGCCGCGTGCCCCGGTCGTCGCTGACCGCGAGACGACTGCCGTCCGGGCTGAACGCCATGGTCGCGGCCGGGTAGAGACCGCCTCCGCTGAGCGAGGCCATCTCGACGAGGCGGCCCGGATCGCTGACGTCCCACAGCCGGACGCGGCCGTCCCCTCCGGCAGTGACCGCGACGGCCCCGCCGGGGTGGTAGGCGAGCCCTACGACGGCACCGGTGTGCCGGGCGGAGCCACCCCTGGGCACGGGTCGGCCGGGACGCGAGACGTCCCAGGCGGTGAGCGAGCCGCTCTCGTCGCCGACCAGCAGCGTGCGGCCGCGCGGCTCGAACGCCAGCGCGGTCGTGTTTCCCTTTGCCGTCGCGATGTCCCCCACGGCCACGGGCCGGACGTTGCGGGCCACGCGCCAGAGCCGCACGGTGCCCCCTGCGGCCGGCGCGGCGAGCAGCGTACCGTCCGCACTGAACGAGATCGCCTGCGGACCGGCCGCAGTGCCGTCCAGCGTGGCGACGAGCGTGGGCCGGGCCCGGTCTGCGATGTCCCACAGCTGCACCGTTCCCCTGGCCAGCTGCTGGGGAGCCGCGTCACCCGCCCCCGTCGCCATCAGCGGAAGGACGGGGTTGAAAGCGACGCCCTGCGTGCCGGTGAAGCGGACCTCCTGCGGGGTGAGCCGACGCGGGGCCGCGGGGTCGCTCATGTCCCATGCGACCAGGGGGAGACCGGAGAACAGGGTCTGGCCGTAAGGGCCGAAGGCTGCGGCCTGACCGCCGTCGTTGAAGCTCTCCAGTGTGGCCACGCGGCGGGGCGCCGACGTGGCGTCCGTCTTCCACACGGTGGTGGGATGTCCCCCGGCCGCCAGCAGGGCGCCGTCGGGGCTGAAGGAGGGCGGGAAGGGAAACGTCACTGCTGCTCGAATCAGCGTGGGGGCGGAGGTCCGTTCGCTCCCTGACACGGGCCACAGGCGCACCGTGCTGTCGACGGGCCCGCTGCCGACAGGCAGCCGAACCGCCCCATCCGTGCCGACGGAGGCCATGCTCTGGCCGTCCGGACTGAAGCGCAGGCCCTGGACCGGGCTCGTGTGGCCGCTCAGGCGGGCGCCGGAACGCGGGCGGAACGGATCGGATACGTCCCACAGGGTGACCGTGCCGTCGCCGCCGCCCAGTGCCAGCACGGAACCGTCCGAGGAGAACTCCATGCTGTTGACGCCGTTGCGACCCTGCGCGTTCAGATCCGATCGGGCGACCGGGCGGGCGGGGTCCGCGACGTCCCACAGGCGTACGCGGTTGTCCGCGCCACCGACCGCCAGCGCGCGGCCGTCCGCGCTGAAGGAGGCACGGCCGTCGGTGGCGAACACACCGGCGGACGGAGAGGTGACGGTGGCGACTCGGGTCGGCCGGGCGGAGTCGGACAGGGTCCACAGGCCCAGTCCGGTCTCCTCGTCCTCCTCGGTGAGGACCACGGTGCCCGTGGAGCCGGCCGCGATCGTCCGGGCGGGTAGAGGCCCGAGGGAGCGGGGCCGGGCGGGGTCCGTGACGTCGAGTACGGCCCCACTCCTGGGGCCCAGGACGAGGAGCTTGCCGTCGGGGGCGAACACGAGCTGCTTCGTGCGGCCCTCCGTCACGGACACGGCCGCCAGGCTCCTGGGTCGCTCCGCGGCCGTTACGTCGAGCAGCCACACCCCACCGTCGGCGTCGCCGATCGCGAGGATCTGTCCGTCCGGGCCGAACGCGACCGCAGCGACACTACTCTGCGGCTCCTCCAGCGTGGCGCGGAGCCTGCCGCTGGCGAGGTCGTAGAGCCGGACCCGGTCATCGGCCAGGGCGAGCAGGCCCCCACTGCCGTACGCGACGCCGCGTACGGCGCCGTCCCCGTGGATGACCCTGGGCAGGCTGCCGCTCTCGACGAGTGCCCCGGCCGCCTCGGCCGTCGGAGCGAGCCGGTAGGCCTGGACGAGGAGTTGGCGCGCCAGATCGGGCTGGGTGTCACGGATGGACGACGCTTCCGCGACGAGCTGACGGGACTGGGCCACCAGGGTTTGGGACCGGGCGGTGTTGCGCTGGGTGTAGGCGGTGACGCCCCCGGCGACGGCGGCCAGCAGCAGGGCGGTCAGCACGGCGACGACCGACCACACCAGGCGCATCGTCCGGCGATGCCGGCGCACGTGGTCGCCGATCACCTCGTCCTTGGACCTGCCCGTGATCGGGGCCGCGAACTCCGCCACGCATTCGAGCAGTCGCGGGTCGGCAGCACTCGCCTGTTCCGGACGGCGCAGCCAGCGCAGGTCCACCCAGCGCGGCTCGTGGCCGAAGGCGCCGTCCATCTCCTCGCGCGGCAGGGCGTCGGTCCTCGACCAGTCGAAGGACGTCCGGTCATCGTCCCAGACGAGCGTGCCGTCGGTCCAGGCGATGAGGAGGGTGTCCGCCGAGCGGTGGGTGAGCCACCAGCGGATCTCCCCCCGCACCCAAGGGGACGCGGCAGCGGCGGGGCTGGCCATCAGCACGAGCCACCGCGACTCGGTGAGCCCGCGCTCGATCTCCCGCCACAGGTGGGGGTTCGCCGCCAGATTGGTTTCGTCGCGGAACACCCTGAGGCTTCTCGGTCGGTACCAGGGCCGGTCGAAGGTCTGCAACCGGTTCTGGAAGGCCTTGGTGAGGTCCTTGTCCCAGCTGTGGCTGTAGGAGATGAACGCGTCGTACCCGGTCCGCTCCCCGCTCATGTCCCTTTCCCCTTCGGGGCGTTCAGCGCGGGTCCCCGGCGGTGCCCGCCGCGGGGCTGCCACTCCTTCCGGGCCGGTCGTCCGGGGTACGGGATGGGGGAACCCGGCCGATAAGCGACTCGGCTTCTCGTACGCCGGCCAGGCGGGCGAAGCCGACCGCGTAGGCGTGGATGTCGCGCTGCACCCGCTGCAGCTGTGTCCGGCAGGCGGCGTTCTCCGCCCAGTCGGACTCCGGGCTGCCCGGATGCGCCTGCTCGAACTCGCGCAGCCGGGGGTGCCAGTGCGACAGGAACGGCCTGAGCTCGCGGTTCAGCATGGTGATCGCGAGGTATTCGACCGTCTGCCCGCCCGGAACGGGAGCCGAGGGGCGGGCGGTCTTGAGGGTCTCGCGCGTCGTGGCGAACAGCCCGTACATGGAGGTAAGGGCTTCACGGACGACGCCCTCGTCGCTGGCCAGCGGCTGCGTGGACACGCGGGTCACCGTCTCGATGAACATCTGCCAGGCGACCTGACGCGAGTCGTTGTTGACGGCGAAGGTGAGCTCGCTCAGTTGCGGGATGGTGACCTTGACCTCGGTGAGGCGGGCCGTGCGCTGGTACCACTGCACGGCCAGGACGGCCACCGCGCCCGCGACGCCCCCGGTGATGACGAAGAGGCTGCGGCTGGTCACCTCGGTGAGGCTGAACACGGTGAGCCCCGTGAGCGCGCCGACGATCGTGGCCGCGGCGAGCCGCAGCGCGGTGCTCCCGAGGATCCGCCGCCCCCGGGCGGACCGGGTGCCGGTCCGTGCTAAGTACTCGCTCATCGTCGTGTCCGCTCCCCCGCCGGTTTCCGCAGTAGGAAGAACATAGCGCCAACGGCGTCAACTCACCCGGATGCGGCGGACATCCGCATGACGTGGACGTGGATCCACGTCTACGGGAGTGGTTCACGCCGACCGCACGCGCCACGAGGAGCCGCCCGTCATCCAGCGACCGAGTCCTGGGCCGCCGCCGCTAAGAGGTCCTGACAGAAGCCGTTGATGGTGTGGCTGTCGGCTTGCATGCCCGTTGGGCCGTTCGTGGCGAAGAGGACCTCTCGGCTGTGGGTCGTGTCCGATGAACGGGGTCTTCTCGTCGCGCCGTTGCTGCCGGTCCAGGCACTGAAGCTGGTGGCGGCTGGCCGCGTGGAATGAGGCAGGTGTGTGGGACCGCCTACCGGTGATCGACTCCACTCATGTCAGGGCAGCCCGGCGGGCTCCGAAGCGGACCCGGCCTCGGCGTCCATCGCCGGGTCGTCGAACGCACCACGCCTGGCTCCACGGCTTCCGGCGCCTGCGCGCCCGGTGGGAACGACGCGACGGCATCCACGAAGCCTTCCTCGGCCTCGCCACCTGCTGCATCACCGACACGTCCAACGGCTTTGCTAGGACCCTTTTGGGACGGTGCCGTGTACGCCGCCATCGAACTGGACGGCGGAAGGGGGGGTCCGTGACCGGACTCCCCCTTCCCTTGGCTCAACGTGTTCAGTGCAGGCGGAGCGCCTCGCTGATCGTGGTGAACAGGTCGGTCTGGTTCGTGACGCCGAGGACCCGGTAGGCCTGGGGGCCCTGGGCGGCGATGCGGACCTGCACGCCGGTGTGCTCCTGGGACTGGCCCGGGGTGTTGGTCGAGTAGTTGACCTTCAGCTGCTGGCCCTCGTTGGTGACCAGGGTGGAGGAGAGGCCGGGCGGGGTCGCCTCGAGCGGGACGATCTGGCTGGTGTGGCCGTGGTCGGCGGTGGTGACGACGAGGGTGTCGGGGTGCTTGGCGGCGTAGTCGCGGGCGACCTTCACCGCGCGGTCGAAGGCGGCCGTCTCGCCGATCTGGCCACAGGGGTCGGCGGCGTGGTCCTGCTTGTCGATCGAGGCGCCCTCGATCTGGAGGAAGAAGCCCTGCTTGGAGTGCTTCTGCTTCTGCTTGGCCTCCAGCAGCTCGATCGCCTTGGTGGCGGAGTCGGCGAGGTTGGGGGTCGTCGCCGGACGGCCCGGGTTGGAGGTGGTGCACCGCTGCGGGTCCGTGCCACCGACCGCGGCCGGCTTGCCGGTCCACTCCACCGGCACGTTGCCCGCGGCGAACAGGCCGAGCACCGGCTGGCCGGGCTTCACGCTCTGCAGGCCGGCGTTGTCGGTGACCACCTGGTAGCCGAGCTTCTGCGCCTGCTCGGTGACGCTGAGGCCCTTGTAGGTGCCGTCGGTGACCTTCTGGTCGAACCGCCTCTTGCCACCGCCGAGCAGGACGTCGACCTTGTGGTTGACCGACTGCTCCGCGATGGAGCCGGGGCCGCCGGCCGCGATGGTGTCGGTGGGGCACTTGGCCATGTCGGCCGGGCCCTGGCAGGAGCGGTCCGTGGCGTGGGAGGCCAGGACGGCCGGGGTGGCGTCGGTCAGCTCGGCGGTGGTGACGCTGCCGGTGGCGTAGCCCTTCTTCTGGGCCAGCTCCAGAAGAGTGGGGACGGCCTTGTCGGTGCCGGGGGTCTTGGAGATCCGGCCGTTGACCGTCTTCACGCCGGTGGCCCAACCGCTGCCGCTGGCCGCGGAGTCGGTGACGTAGTCGGGGGTGCCGTCCGCGTGGACCGCGTAGGTGGTGTAGGCGCCGGTCAGCGGGAACTTGTCCATGTTCAGGCGGCCGTTGGCGCCCACCGTGTAGTCGCGGGCGAGGGTGATCTCCGAGTCGCCCATGCCGTCGCCGATGAGCAGGATGACGTTCTTCGCCTTCCCGGCCTGTATCGCTCCGTTCGCCTGCTGCGCGGTGTCGGACGCGCCGGCGGTGGTCGTGACGGCCGCGGCGGCCGCGGTCGCGGCGACCAGGGCAGTGGCGATCGTGAGGTGTCGGCGGGTGGGCCTGCGCATGGATGCGACTCCTTGGAGCGTCTGGCGTGGGGAAGCGGTGGTCAACGGAGGACAGACCACCAGCTGACGGCGAATGGCAGGTAAACAGTTGGTCGTACCGGGATTTCCTGAGCATGCACGCGTGGCGGCTACACGCGGCGTTCCGTCCGGAATCGGCATATCGCTCCGGCTCTGCCGCACTCGTCTCCCCGCGCCGGGCCAGCGGCCCCCTGGTCAGATGCACGAGGTGCCGGGGAGCGGCGATCACGCGAGGGAAGGGCGGCGCGGATGGCCGCCTTTGCGCAGGCCACGGCCGGACGGGGACGGCGTCTCGGGCGGCCCTGGTCGGACCGTGCACCGTGCGGTCCGACGCTTCACCGGATGAACTTCACCTCTGGGACGGTCGGGCTCGGGCCGTCGAGGAGGTGCCTCCTGCGGTGCCGCAGGTGCTGGTCGAAGAGACACGAGTGGGTAGGCCTGTTGGATCTGTCGATGGCGGTGCCGCTCTTCGACCAACAGCACGAACCTGATGTCCGTGGCGAACTCCCGCGGCCCCAAGAACGGCGGGACCTCTGAGGGCTCCGGCGGTGGCGCCGGAGCCCGGGGAACTGACCGGCAGCCCCGGAATCAGCGGTTGCCGGCCCAGTCGATGCGCGTGCGACCGTCGGACGCCCGCGCCCAGGTGAGGACGGCGGTGGCGAGCAGGCAGGTGAGGCCGGTGAGGAGGACGGCTGCGTCGCCGGCGTACGTGCAGGCGAGGACCGCCAAGGCGGCGAGCGGAAGCGCAAGGCGGTCGGTGGTGGTCACCGCGTGGTGCCGGGTGTGGATCAGCCATACCGTGGCGAGGTAGACGGCCGTGGGGATGGTGAGGGCGGCGTGCGCGGTCAGGGCGGACGTGTGGGTCTGGCCGGTGGCGTGTTCGACGGCGACCTCGAGGCCGGCGCCGATCGCTGCGGCGGTGGCGAAGACGAGGTAGTGGCCGTAACCCCACGGGATCGCCTGCCGGTTGGAGGTCAGGTGGGCGTGCGCGGGCACGGCGAAGTAGATCCACCAGGCGGCGAAGACGATGAGCAGTCCGCCGAGCGCGGTGGGCAGCAGGGCCCCCGGGGCGTGGTGCGCGTCGAGAGCGGACTTGACCGCCACGGTGGCGGCGGCGACGGTCTCACCGAGCACGATGAGGGTGAACAGGCCGTAGCGTTCGGCGATGTGGTGGGCGTGCCAGGAGGTCGGGTGGTCACGCTCGGCGAGGACCGGCACCGACAGCTCGGCCAGGGCCAGCACCACGAACAGCCAGGTGCGCGCGCTGGACGGTACGAAGAGGAAGGCGACCCAGGCGGCCTTGGCGCAGGAGCAGGCCGACCGCGTAGTGGCGGGCGGTGCGCGCGGTGGGGCCGCTCTCACTTCGTGCGGCCCGCAGCCACTGCGTGGTCAGGGCGACGCGCATGAGGAGGTAGCCGGTGACGGTGACGGTCCAGTCGCCGTCGTCGAAGGCGCGGGAGACGCCGGCGGCGTAGACGAGGACGCCGGCCATCTGCAGCAGAGTGAGCAGCCGGTAGGGCACGTCGTCGCAGTCGTAGGCGGAGGCGAACCAGGAGTAGTTCATCCAGGCCCACCAGATGCCGAAGAACACGCAGAGATAGCCGGTGACCCCGGTGCCGGGATGGTTGTCGGCGAGGGCGTGCACCAGGCTCACCCCGGCCTGGGAGATGGCGACCACGAAGCACAGGTCGAAGAAGAGCTCCAGGGACGTGGCGGTGCGGTGGGCCTCGTCAGGGTCGCGCGCCGTCATACGGGTGACGATCCGGCTGGCGCGCCGGGCCAAGGGGCTGCTGCTCATCGTTCACTGCTCCAGGCGCGTGCACGCGGGTCGGGTCAGCCGGTGATCCGCATGAGGCTGATGCGGTCACCGTCGAGGGTGGAGGCGAGGTCGGACGGGCCTCTGTCCAGGCGCGGACGGCGTCGGGGCCGGTGAAGACGCGGCCCCTGTCGTCGACCACTCCGCCGGGGGTGAACGGGCCCGGATGCCGTGGGGCCAGGATGGCGGCGCAACCTGTTGTGCAGGCTGCCACGGGAGCGCTCCAGGTGCGCGGCAGCGCCTCTGCTCGCGGGCCCAGTGCTGCGGGTACGGCCGTCACCGTCGGCCTGCGGTGCTCTTGCCACGGGCCTGGAGCGGTGGGAGCCGCTCCAGGGCCGCAGGGCGGCCGGCTGCGAGGGCCTCGCGGGGGTCAGCGGGTGGTGTAGCCGCCGTTGGCGAAGACGGTCTGGCCGGTGATCCACCAGCCGTCGGTGGCCAGGAAGGTCACCAACGGCACGATGTTCTCGATCTTGGTGAGGTCGTTGCCCAGCGCCTGCGACTTGTGGAACGCCACGCGCTCGGGGGTCTCCTGACCGTAGAAGAAAGGGGTGTCCATCGGGCCGGGGGCGATGTTGTTGACGGAGATGCCGCGGGCGGCGAACTCCTTGGCGGCGGCCCGGGTGAAGTGCTCCACGGGGGCCTTGGCGCCGGCGTAGGTGGAGTAGCCGTCGGTGAACGCCGCGAGCAGCGACGTGACGATCGTGATCACCTTGCCGTCGTCGTTGAGGTGCCGGCCGGCCTCGCGGATGAAGAAGTACGCTGCCTTGGAGTTGACCGCGAACATCCGGTCGTACTCCTCCTCGGTGGTCTCCACGATCGGCTTGCGCAGCACCATGCCCGCGGTGTTGACGGCGACGTCGATGCCGCCGAAGTGCTCCTTGGCGGTGGTGAAGAGCCGCTCCACCTCGCTCACCTTCGACAGGTCGCCCTGGACGGTCAGGGCCGCGCCGCCGGCCGCCTCGACCGCCTCGGCGGTCTTCTGCGCGTCCGCGGCGGTGACGTCGGAGTGGTAGTGGATCACGACGTTGGCGCCCTGCTGCGCCACGGTGGTGCTGATCAGACCACCGAGGTTCTTCGCGCCGGCTCCGATGAGGACGGTCTTGCCGGACAGCGAGTGGTTCGAGCTCATGGTTGGTTCCTTCCGGTGTCCGCACGATGTGCGCCACCAATGTCGCCCGCCCGGCCCCGGCCGTTCTTGAACGATCCGGCCGTCCTGGAACGAACGCATCACGGAATCACTTGGTCACCAGATGCCGCATGCGGCATGCCCCGTACCGCACTCGCCGCCGGGCCGGACCTGTGCAATCAAGGACACGCCCATCGATAATGGGGACGTGCCCAGCTCCACGACGTCCCTGATCAAGCCCCACCTCGTCCATCTGTCGGGCAGCGGACCCGACCTGGACCGCGCCGTCGTGGAGCGCGACAGGGAGCTGGCCGCCGGGAAGCACCCCGTCGCGCAACCGCCCGTCGGCCCGAGCTCGCACGTCCTGGTGGTGCACGCGGGTACGTCGGCGAACCTGCGCTGGAGCGCTGACGGGCACGCCCGCAGGGAACGCTTCCACCGCGGGCAGTCCCTGATCAATCCGGCCGGCTGGGCGTCCCGCCCCCGCTGGGAGGACGACGTGGAGCTGATGCTCGTCGCCTTCGACCCGGCCTGGCTGGAGAAGCTCGCGGACGAGGGCGGCTTCCGCGGCACCTTGGAGATCACCCCGGACTACCACCGCAACGACCCGTTCCTCGCCATGATGGTCGAACGCCTGGTCCTCGAGTACGAGCAGAAGGTGCCCGCCGACACCCTCTACGCCCAGTCACTGGTGCAGGCGGTCGCCGCGCACGTCATCAAGACCGCGGCTTCCCGGGGAGCCGGCCTCGCGCCCGCTCCCTCCGGTCTGCCGCCGCGCCTGCTGGCGCAGGTCACCGACTACATCCACACCCATCTCGCCGAGCGCGTCGCCCTGGACGACCTCGCCCGGGTCGCCGGCGTGAGCCCGTCGCACTTCACCCGGGTCTTCCGGGCCTCCACCGGGCAGTCCCCGCACCAGTACGTCCTCGGTCAGCGGCTCGAACGGGCCCGCAGGGCCCTGGTCACCACCGACACCGCGATAGCGGACGTCGCCGACGCGTGCGGCTTCGCCGACCAGAGCCACCTCACCCGTACCATGCGCCGCCACCTCGGCCTGACCCCCAGCGCCCTGCGTACGGACCGCACACAAGCCGCTACCACGGGCAACGGCAACGTCCCTTTCGAAGCCTGATCTGCTCCCTTCGCCGACGCCCTCGCCCGCACCGGTCACGGACGGCGGCCGTGAGGGTCAGGTGACCTGGAAGGTGGCCATCATGGCCATGTCCTCGTGTGCGAGGTTGTGGCAGTGGACCATGTAGCGGCCCTTGTAGCCGGTGAAGCGCACCAGGACTTCGACGGTCTCGTAGGGGCGTACTCCACGGTGTCCTTCCAGCCCGCGTCCTTCGGCGAGGGCGGGCGGCCGCCGCGGGCGGTCACCTGGAACTGGGCGAGGTGGACGTGGACGGGGTGGTGGAAGTCGCTGCTGAAGCGCCAGCGTTCCACGCTTCCCAGGCGCGGTCGGGCCAGCACGGTGTCGGGGTGGAACGGCTTGCCGTTGACGGTCCACATCTGCCGGTCCTCGCTGGCGGCGGTGCGGCGGAAGTCAAAGTTCCGGACCGGGGTGCCTGGGATGCCCGGGATGTCCGCAGTCGGCGTGAGGGACTCGAAGCGGGTGGTGAGCCGGGCCGGCACACGGGTGGAGTCGCGGGCGGCGGCGCGTACGACATGGAAGCGCATCACGTCGCGCATCGGCCCATGGGCGGCGGTGTTGCGCAGGGTGATGCGAGGCGGTGTTGCGCAGGGTGATGCGACTGCCGCCCGGGTGGCAGTCGAAGTCGACGATGACGTCGAAGCGTTCTCCCGGCGCGATGTGCCGATGACGTTCAGCTGCTGGGGTGCGGGGAGCAGACCGCCGTCGCTGCCGATCTGGACGAAGCCGCCGCGCCCGCCGCCTTCGACGTCCAGGCGCAGCTGGTAGCGGCGGGCGTCGGATGCGTTCAGGAGGCGGAGCCGGTAGCGGCAGCCTGAGACCTCCAGGACGGCCCAGGGTGCGCCGTTGACGAGCTGGACGTCGCCGAGGGCGCCGTCGGGGAAGGCCTCGTGGACGTGGTCGGGGTAGCGGAAGGATCCGTCCTCGTCGAAGGACCGGTCGCACAGCATCAGCGGCAGGTCGCGGTCGCCGCGCGGGAGCGGGAGCTCGTCCTCTTCCTCGTCGGCGATGAGGAAGAAGCCGGCCAGGCCGCGCCAGACCTGCTCTGCGGTGTGGTCCATGCGGTGGTCGTGGTACCAGAGCGTCGCGGCCTGCTGCGGCAGCGGGTAGTCGTAGGTGCGGTAGGCGGTCGTGGTCCGCCCGCCGTGCTCGTTCCCGGCGTGCCGGCGCTCCTGACCTGGGGCGCAGCGGGTGGACAGGCGGAGGTCGGTGGGGTGACCGTCGGATTCCGGCGGGGTGATGCCCCCGTGCAGGTGGGTGACGGTGGGGACGGTCAGATCGTTGTGGACGCGGACCTTGGTGCGGTGCCCGGCCGCAGGTGCGCGGCCAGCGCGCGTGCCTCTCCCAGCGCCTGCTGAGCGCCGACGAGCGCGACCAGGGCGATGCTCGCGGCCAGCGGCCAGGCGGGCGCGGACAGCCGCCGCCACATCAGCAGCGCAGCCACTGCCTGGAGCAGGGTGAGGGCGGCCAGGACGTCGGCGTTGGCCGAGTGCCAGACCAGCAGGTCGAGATCGCCGGTGACGAACAGGACGGCCAGCGCCGCCTGCACGAGGGTGTCCAACAGCACCAGCACGGCGGTGGCCCGCATCAGGCGCACCGGCCACCGCCGCGGTCCGCGGCTGGTGCACCGGCTCGTGCCTCGGTCCCGGCCGGCACCACGGTGGGGCCGAGCGCACGCTCGTAGGCTTGGAAGCCGTCACGGACGCCCAAGAGGATCTCGCCGAGTTCCAGGTAGCCATCGCTGATGAGCGGGGTGTCGCGCAACGCCTCGATGAGGAAGTAGTAGGCCCCCAGGTCCTCGGTCTCCAGGACGGCGAAGTCGGAGACCCGCCCGTTGAAGGCCTCGGCGTCGAAGAACCGGGCCGTGATCCGGTCCGCGTACGCCGCGAAGAGCGGCTCGATGTGCGTGGCGCGCATCGTGTTGCGCTCGGCCCGTGTCAGGGCCAGCCATCGCGGGGTGAGCGTGTAGGTCAGCACGATCCCGTGGTTCATGAGTCCCCCAGAGCAATTGTTTACAGTGTTAACTCTGATGGGGAGCTAAAGTGATAACTGTTAACTTTGTCAAGTGGGAGGCAGGCCGACGGCCATGACGGACACTCCGGGAACCGCTGCGGGCAGGCGCCGGCACCGCGTCCGCGAGGAAGCGCTGGCCGACTCGATGCGCATCGCGCGGCGGCTGCTGGTCGAGGAGGGGCCGGGGGCGGTGAGCGTACGGGCCGTCGCGCGCGAGATGGGCCTGACGGCGCCGGGCCTGTACCGCTACTACGCCGGGCACCGGGAGCTGATCCAGGCCCTGGTCTCGCACCTGTACGACGAGCTGGCCGCCGCCCTGGCCGCGGCACGCGAGCGCCGGCCGGCCGGCGAGCCGGGGCAGCGGCTGCGCGAGGTCTGCCGTGAGCTGCGCCGGTGGGCGCTGGGCCACCCGCAGGAGTTCGCGCTGCTGTTCGCCAAACCGGTCGCGGACGCCGACACCGCACCGGGAGCCGCCGCCCACGACCCCAGCTGGCGCTTCGGCGCCGTCATCCTCGACCTCATGGTCCAGCTGTGGAGGCAGGGCGGCGTACAGGCCCCCGGCGACCTCGACCCGGCCTGGACGGTCCAGCTGGAGGAGGTGCGCGAGCACCTGGTCGGCGAGCCCGTCCCCCTGGAGGTGATCTACGTCTTCGTCAGCGGCTGGGCCCGGCTGTACGGCGCGGTCGCGGTGGAGGCCTTCGGACACCTCGACTTCGCGCTCACCGATGCGGAGCCGCTCTTCGAGCGCACCGTCGGGGAGATCCTCACCGCACTCGGCGACCCGACCGCGTAACCACACCCGTCCGCGGCGGGCCGCCGTCGGGGCCTGCGCTGACGCCCAGCCCGCCCCGGCCGTCACGTCCGCGCCGCTGCCGCCACCCCGGGCGCACAGGAACATGCCGTACCCGAGGTTCGGCGGTGACCCGCCGCACGCCGACCACCATCGCAGCGTGACCTGAGAGCATCGAGCACATGGGCAAGCACCGCCGACCCGGCCCCCGAACCAGCCGTCCCCCGCCGTCCCCCGGACCGACCCTGCCGACCCCCTCGCGGCGTACGACAAACGGCGCCGGCCGGACATCCACGGCGTAACTGGCCAGTACATGCCCCAGCCTCGCCGCGGCCCGGCTGTGGGCCTTGGCGCGTTCCGTCGGGGGAAACGCACCAAGGCCAAGGGCGGAGAGCGTCGCGCTCGGGTGGCTCAGGAGTGGACGACGCCCTGGGTGGCGTAGCCGTTGCCGTCCCAGTCGCCGACGATCGGGGTGTCGCCGGCGCTGCCGTAGGTGGTGCTGGTGACGCTGCCGTCGTCGTGCCGGAAGTAGAAGGTGCGGTTGTCCGGCATGTAGACACCGATGTTGGTGCGGCCGGTGTGGTCCCAGTCGCCGGTGATCGGGATGCTGTTGGCGTTGCCGAAGGCGATCGTCTCGTCGGCGCCGCCCTGGGTGAGGCTGTTGCGCAGGTAGAAGGTGCTGGTGTCCGGGTCGTACAGGCCGACCGTCTCGGTGCCGTTGCCGTCCCAGTCGCCTGCGATCGGCTTCCAGTTGCCGCCGTTGCCGAACGTGAAGGAGACGGTCTGGCCGTCGGACTTCCGCAGGTGGAACTTGCCGTTGTCGGGCTGGTACACGCCGATCTGGTCGGTGCCGCCGTCCCAGCGGCCGAGGACCGGGAGGAAGCCGGGGTTGCCGTACACCATGGTGGCCTGGGCCGTGCTGCCGGAGTTGGCCAGGTAGAAGGTGGAGGTCGTCGGGTCGTACGCGGCCTGGGTGTCCGTGCCGTTGCCGTCGAAGTCACCGGCCAGCGGGACCATCGGGGTGCTGCCGAAGCCGAAGGACGGGCGGGTGGCGGTGGAGGAGCCGGCGGAGTCCGACAGGTACCAGTTCATGGCCTTCGGGGCGGGCGGGGCCGGCGGGGTGGGGGCGTTCTCCACGGCGTGCTTGTAGCGGTAGGGCTGGTAGCCGTTGGAGACCAGGTAGGAGCGGGTGTAGGTGGTGGCCCGTGCGGTGAGGCCCGGCTTCGGCTCCTCGATGATGTTCGCCCTGGTGTGGGCGCTGTCGGCCCAGCCGGTGAACAGCACCACGTGCTGGCTGATGTTGTCGATCGCGTCACCGGGCTGCAGGTCGTCCAGGCTGCCCAGCTTGACCGCGTAGTCGGGCAGGGTCCAGGTGGTGGCGCCGTAGTTGGTCCCCGACACGCTGATGTGCCAGGCCATTGATATCAGCCCCGAGCAGTCCTGCCGGTAGGTGCCGTTGCTGTCCGTCCAGTACGCGCTCTGGCTGTACGGGACCTTCGCGTCGACCCAGGACCGGGCGCGGGCGAGGATCTCCGAGCGGGTGATGTCGCCGCCGACCGAGGAGACGCCCAGGGCCTGGGCCGACCCGGCGAGTGCCGCGCTGCCGAGCACGGTCGACGCGGTGAGGGCGGCGACTACGGTGAAGCGGGCGATCTTACCGGTCTTGGTGCGGGCCTTGCCGGACATGGCTACTCCTTGGAAGGCACGGCGAACAGCCGTACCGAACGTGGGGTGGGAGCGGGCCCGGAGTGAATCGATCTGCCCATGACACGCCTGACGTGAGGTCTCGTCAGTCGGTCTCGGTCCCCCGTGCTCCCTGCGACGTGAACAAGCTTCGCGCCCTCCGCAGGCGTGCGGAAGCACCGCCGGCGGGCCGGAACCGGCCCCGGCCCGTTCCGTCCACCAGGCCCCTCACCTGGGCTTTCCCGGGTAGGGCGACAGCGTTCCGCTACCAGGCCAGTGGTTCGCCGTCACGGAAGAAGCCGCCGGTGGGGCCGGAGTCGGACAGGGTGGCAGCCCATACGACACCGGCGGCGCCTCGCTCGACGGGTCCCCCTCCCGGGCCGCCCATATCGGTGGCGATCCAGCCCGGACAGACGGCGTTGACCAGGATCCGCTCGGCGCGCAGCTCGTCAGCGAGCTTGCGGGTGAGGGCGTTGAGGGCTGCCTTCGAGACCCCGTAGGCGGGGGTTCCGCCGGACATGTGTTCCAGGGATCCGGATTCGCTGGAGACGTTCACCAGACGGGGGTGGGTTGAGCGGCGTAGCAGCGGCAGGAACGCCTGCGCGGTCCGCCAGGCTCCGAAGAGATTGGTCTCCAGGGTGCGGCGGACCTCGTCGAGGTCGACTGAGGCGGCGTACTGGGCGGTGTCGTAGTTGATGGCGGCGTTGTTGACGAGGACATCGAGATGCCCGAACTCCGCCTCCACGCTGGCGACGAGGGCACGGACGCTGTCGGGTTCGGTCACGTCCAGCCGGTGGGGCAGCAGCTCGCCGGGCAGGTCCGTGGCCAGGCTGACGGCGGCCTGTTCGGCATCCTTCGAGCGCCGGGCGCACAGCAGGACGGTGTGGCCGAGCGCGGCGAGCTGACGCGCGGTCTCCCGGCCGATTCCCCGGTTGGCGCCCGTGACCAGCGAAACCGGCGCGGCGGTACTCATGTGTTCTCTCCTCGGCACGAACGATCGGGACCCGAGCAGCACGTTATGCAGTCGCCCTGCGTGCACAGATCAGGCGCGAGTCGTACGCGGGTTGCGGCCTTGGCCGTAGTCCTCACGGACCGTCGCGCCCAGCGACCATCGATGTGACCTCCGCATGCCCGCTCGGCGTCAACTCGGCCAGCTCGGCAGGCGGCCTGCCGTCAACCGTGTCCCTGCGGTGGCCCCCCCATCGGACGACATGACAGGCAACAGAACTGCTTGTCGCTGCGGGGAGGTCGCCGGCAGCGGCTGGACGCAGGGATGCAGCGGCGCACATGCCCGCCCATGTCCGCCCGTACGGCCGGCTCCGAGCGTCCGGGAGGCGCGGAGATGCGAAGGACGGATCAGTCCTTCAACAGCTCGTCGCGCACCTGAATCCATTCCAAGGCGGAGCGGATGCCTTCCTCCAGGGACAGCGTCGGTGTCCACCCCAGCAACTCGGCCGCCCGGTCGCTCTTGGTGTAGCCGCCGGCCACGTCACCGGCCCGCGGGTCGGCGTCGATGGTGGCCAAGGGGGTGCTGACGACGTTGTTGAACGCCTCGCACAGCTCCCGGACCGTGGTCCCGGAGCCGGTACCCAGGTTGATCGCGATCGAGCGCTTCGAGTGCGTGAGGATGGAGTCGAAGCGCTCGATCGCCGCGACGTGGGCCGCGGCGAGATCCCACACGTGGACGTAGTCCCGGATACCACTGCCGTCGCGCGTCGGGTAGTTCGTTCCCGTGATCGGGAACGGACGGCCTTCCTGGTGCGCCTGGATGAGCACACCCAGGGCATGACTGGGCCGCTTGAGCTGGAGCCCGGTACGCAGCTCGGGGTCGGCCCCGACCGGGTTGAAGTACCGCAGCGACAGTACGCGCGGCCCGGCCACGGCGATGTCGGTGAACATCTCCTCGCACACGGCCTTCGTTCGTGCATAGGGGCTCTGCGGCGCCAGCGGCGAGTCCTCGTTGACGGGCGAGCCGTCCTCGGCCCGGTAGATCGAGGCCGAGCTGCTGAAGATGATGCGGTCGCAGCTGTTGCGGTGCAGGTGGCTGACGAAGGCCAGGCTCTTGGCCACGTTCGCTTCGTAGTAGCCGATCGGGTCCGCGACGGACTCCGGCACCACGATCAGCGCCGCACAGTGCACCACAGCGGAGATGTCCGGGTGCTCCGAGAAGATCCGGTCGACCAGTGCGCCGTCCGCGATGTCGCCCTCGTAGAAGGTGCGGCCCTCGGTGAACTCGCGGCGGCCCCGCACGAGGTTGTCGAGGATCACGGGGGTGATACCTGCGTCCAGGCAGGCCGAGGCGACGGTGCTGCCGATGTAGCCGGCTCCCCCGGCGATCAGGACCTTCACCACGATGTTTCTCTCCCGGCCTCGTTCCGTCCTCAGCAGGCGACCGGCAGCAAGGCTAGCGAGAAACCAAAGGCGGGGGAGGGCGTTCACGACACGTTGCGCGAGCGGGTCCGGGAGGCGGGCGGCCGGGCACCGCAGCCTTCGGCGGCAGTGCTGGACTCGCAGTCGACCCACAGTAACCGGGGCAGCCAGGCGATCGGACACGACGCGGGCAAGCAGTGCGGGGCCGAAAGCGGCACCTGCTGGTGGACACCTGCGGGCTCGTGCTGCGGGCGGTCGTGCACTCGGCCTCGGCGCAGGATCGGGCGGGCGCGAAGTTGGTGCTCACCGGCATCCGGGACCTGTTTCCGCAGGTCGGAAACGAGTGATCACCCGATTGCCCGACACCTTCTCAGGCCGGGTGGACCAGGCGGTTGTCGTGGGCGAAGACCACGGCCTGGATCCGATCGCGGAGTTCGAGCTTGTGCAGGATCCGCCCCAGATGGGACTTCACGGTCGCCTCCGCGAGGTGCAGTGCGGCCGCGATCTCGGCGTTGGACTGGCCGCGGCCGACCTCGACGAGCACCTCGCGCTCACGGGCGCTCAGCCGGTCCAGCCTCTCGTCGCTGGCGGCGCCGCCGCCGTCGGACAGGTGCGGACGGAAGTCCTCCAGCAGGCGCCGGGTGATCCGCGGGGAGAGCACCGCGTCGCCCGCCGCGACGTTGCGGATCGCGGTGAGCAGCTCCTCCGGCCTGGTGTTCTTCAGTAGGAAGCCCGAGGCTCCGGCGGCGAGACCGGCGAAGGCGTACGCGTCCAGGTCGAAGGTGGTCAGGATGAGCACTCTGCTCCGCGGGGAGATCTCGACGACCTGTCGGGTCGCCTCGATCCCGTCCGTCCCGGGCATCCGGACGTCCATGAGGACGACGTCGGGCCGCAGCTCCCGGGCGAGGCGGACGGCCTGGGCGCCGTCCGCGGCCTCGCCGACCGGTGTCATGTCGGGCTGGGCCTCCAGGACCGTGCAGAAAGCCAACCGGAGCAGCGCCTCGTCGTCGGCGATCAGGATGCGGATCGTCATGCGGAGGCCGCCCCGCCGCCGCCCAGGAGGAGTCGGGTACGGACGCCCCAGCCGCCGCCCGGAAGCGGTCCGGCCTGCAGCGTCCCCCCGTAGGCGGCCGCGCGCTCGCGCATGCCGGGGATGCCGTGGCCGGGCGGCGCGGCGGCGGGCCGCGCCGGGCGGGGGCCGCTGTCGGTGACGTCCACGCCGACGGCCTGGGCCGAGCACTCGACCAGGACCGTCGCGCGGGTGCCGGCGGGTGTGTGCTTGAGGGTGTTGGTCAAGGCTTCCTGCACCAGACGGTAGACGGTGAGTTGTGCGGTGGCGGGGACGTGGGTGTGGCCGCCGCGGACCTCCAGGCGGGTCGGCAGCCCGGCGGCGCCGATCTGGTCGGCGAGGGCCTCCAGCTGGGCGATGCCGGGCGGCGGGTGGCGCTCCGCGTCCCGCTCGCCGGTCCGCAGGACGCCCAGCGAGCGCCGCATGTCGGTCAGCGCCTGCCGCCCCGTCTCGGAGATCTGCAGCATCGCGGCGGTGGCCCGGTCCGGGGACCTGTGCTGGGCGTAGACGGCGGCGTCGGTGAGCGCGACCATGACGGACAGGTTGTGGGTGACGATGTCGTGCATCTCGCGGGTGATCCGGGCCCGTTCCTCGGCGACGGCCAGCCGTGCCTGCTGCTCCTGGTGCAGCGCCAGCCGTTCGGCCCGTTCCTGCACGGCGGCGAGGTAGGCCCGGCTGGTCCGCACGTTCACCCCGAGGACGGCGGCGGCGACGACCGTCGCGGAGAGCGCGACGAAGGGGGTCAGGAACGCGCCGTCCGGTGCCCAGCGCAGGCAGGCCAGCACGGCTCCGCCCTCCACGACGGCACCGGCGAGGAGCGTGCCGCGCCGGCCTGTGTGCGCGGCCGCCGTGTACAGGGCCACCAGCAGGGCGATGTCCGCGGGCAGTTGGACGTCCATCAGCCACTGGACGAAGGCCGCGGCCGCCACGGCGCCGAACACCGCGAGCGGGGCCCGGCGCCGCCACAGCAGGGGGAGCGCCAGCGCGGCGGTGAGCGCCGCGGCCACCGGCAGCTCCCGCGCCGGGTAGGCGGTCACGACGTTGATGAGGAGAAGGATCGGCAGCGCCGCGTCCCACACCAGGGGCGGTACCCGGTCCCGGTGGCGCACCGTCATACCTCCCCGTCGATCGGTCGTCGTGGCGGCCCGACCGGGACCGTCAACGCGTACAGCCGGAGCCTAGGCCGCGGGGGCGGCGGCGCGCATGAGCCCACCGGCCGACCGCACCCTGCCGGGGTACGACCGCAGGAGGAGGCCCACCACCTCCCGCGGTCGCAGAGCGGCCGCCGGACGGGCGTACCGGTTGCCACCCCGGTCGCATCGCGGCCCGCCCGGGTTGCGACCGGAGTGGCAACCGGCGGCGACCCGGGATCGATGCGGCGGCGCGGACCCGGCGCCGAGCATGGCCGGGTGACCGAAACCATCACGGGGCTGTCGATGTCCCTTCCGGAAGTCCTCGTCCTGCTGGGTGCCCTCGCGCTGGTGGCGGCGCGCTGGCTCCCCCCGGCCGCCCGTCGGCCCGTCACGATCGGGGCGGGGGCGGTGCTCGTGGCGTCCGCGGCCGTGCTGGGCGTGGTGGGGATCCGCTGGCAGCTGCTGCCGGTCCTGGTCGGCGCCGCCCTGGCGTCGGCGTTCGCCCTCCCGCCCCTGCTGCGACGCCGTACCGGCCGACCGGCGTGGCGGGCCCGCTGGTGGCTGGCCCTGCCGGGATCGCTGGCCTGCGCCGGCCTGATCGCCATTGGCCCGGTGGCCGCCTGGGCCTTCCCCGTGCCCGAGTTCCCCGAGCCGTCGGGCGGCTTCGCGGTCGGCACCCGGGTGGTGCAGTGGACCGACCCGCTCCGCCCCGAGAGCTTCACCGCCGATCCGGACGACCGGCGCACGGTCGTCGCCCAGCTCTGGTACCCCGCGCAGAAGAGCCCCGCCGGCGCCCGGCGGGCCCAGTACCTGGGACGCACGCAGCAGGAGGCGCGCACCGTCGCCGAGGCCCTGGCCGGCGGGGTCGGCCTGCCCGGCTTCCTGGTCGACGGCGTCCCGCGGGCTCGCAGTCGTGCGGTCGTCGACGCCCCGGTGGCCGGTGGGGGAGAGCGGTTCCCGGTCGTCCTGTTCTCCCCGGGGTCGAGCGGGGTGCGGACCCAGAACACCGCCTGGGCGGAGGAGCTGGCCAGCCACGGCTACCTGGTCGCCGCCCTCGACCACCCGTACGACTCCGCCGTCGTCGTCCTCGCCGACGGCCGCACGATCCGCGGCACGACCGCCTCCAGCGGGGACCGGGACCGGGACGAGGAGCTGGCGGCGGGCTGGACCGCCGTCCGGGCCGCCGACCTCGGCTTCGTCCTCACCCGGCTGGAGCGCCTGGACCGGGGCGAGACCGCCGACCCGCTCACCGGACGCCTGGACACCGGCCGCGCCGCGGTGGCCGGCCACTCCCTGGGCGGTGCCGCCGCCCTGCAGGCGGCCCGGCAGGACCGCCGCTTCGACGCCGTCGTCGACCTGGACGGCTACCCCCACGGCCCCACCGCGCCCGCCCTCGCGCAGCCGGCGCTCGCGCTCACCCAGGAGATCACCGCCGGCACGGACCCGCGCTACCTGCCCCGCCTCACCGACGCCCTCGAGCACAGCACCGCGACGAGCTACCGGCTTGCCGTCCCCGGCGCCGGGCACCTCACCTTCATGGACGGACCGCTCTACCTGCCGCCGGTGCCCTCGATCGTCGGCGCCGTGGGCCGCACCGAGAGCCCGCGCGTCGTCGCCGGAGCCACCCTCGCCTTCCTGGACGCCGTCCTGCGGGGCCGTCCCGGCGACCCGGCCGAAACCCTCCGGGCCTACGGGAAGGTCTACACGGTCTCACCATCAGCGGCTCGGGTAACTACGAGGCTGACCCCGTGGCTGGCCGAACACGCTCTCGACGGGGCCGCGCGGTAAGGACGGCCGGGCTGCTCCGCTACTTCTCGGACCTGCAGCTTCGGGAGCAGGTCACCAGGGCGACGAACAAGGCGGAGGCATACGACGGGTACACGAAGTGGCTGCACTTCGGCGGGGACGGCTACCTGCGTTCCCGCGATCCCGAACTCCAGGAGAAGGCCGTCAAGTTCCTCGACCTGATGGCCGACACCATCTTCTCCACCACCGTCGACATGACCGACGCAGTGCGCACGCCAGATGGCCGCCCAGGGCCGGGAGCTGAACCCCGACGACAGCGCGCTTCGCCTTCCAGCGGACGGCCTCTGGCGATGCTCTCCTCCAAGGGTCCAGCTGAGGCAAGCCGAAATCCTGTGGAGCCCGCCTGCGTGGCATGGAATGCTCTGGGGCGACTGTTGAAGGAAGGGAAGGTCAAAAAGGTGTACGTCCCGTCATCTGCACGAGCTCTCGACGATGATGAGCGTGAGCTCGTGGAGCTGGCACGCCGCACCATAGACGCGCATACCGACGCCGGGCCCGACGAAGACGGGATCCACACGGTGGGCGCCGCGGTCATGGCCGCCGACTACCGGATGTTCGCTGGCGTGAACCTCTACCACTTCACCGGCGGGCCCTGCGCCGAACTCGTGGCTCTGGGAGCTGCACGGGCCCAGGGCGCCCGCCAGATGCGCTGCATCGTCGCCGTGGGAAACCACGGGCGCGGGGTCATCGCCCCGTGCGGGCGCGATCGGCAGGTCTTCGTGGACTACTACTCCACCATGCGCGTCATCGTGCCCACCCCCGCGGGGCTCAGGTCCGTGCTCGCCGCCGACCTGATGCCGCTGGCTCAGCGATGGACCCCGGAGGCGGGCATGAACGGTCTCGACCCATTGCTCTACCAGGACCCCGAGACGGCCGGTCCCCCGATCATCCGGTTCAACCCCCGCTACCTCGAAGTCGTCCGCTCCGGCGCCAAGACCAAGACCACCCGCTTCCGGGACCCGGCGCAGCTTGGCCCGGCACGGCTGGTGTTCGAGAGCGACCCGGAAGTCGTCCTGTCGGCAGAGGTGACCGGCGTCAGGCACTGCCTGGTCCGTGACCTCACCGACCGGGACGCCCAAGCCGAGGGGCTGACGACCGCAGCCGAACTCCGGGAAGCCCTCAAGGGCCACTACCCAGATCTGGCGGGAACGGACGAAGTCGACGTCATCACCTTCCAGACCGACGACGAGAAGGGCGCCGCTTGAGCCGCGGATGCGCCAGCGACGGCTGGGCCGCGAGGTGACGGCGAGCACTCACAACAGGCCCAGATGGGCCAGGTAGGCGCAGCCGGCGCTCACTCGCGGTTCGGACCGGTCCGCCGGTCCATGAGCCGTATCCCGGCCAGCCGGAGGTCCCGCTCGTGTTCGGAGTCCTGCGGGACGACGGCCTGGACGAGGAGGATGGCGCCGGGTGTCACGAGCGCGAGCACCACGGCAACGGCAACCACCCACCAGGGGGCACCCCCGAAGGTGAGCGCGTTGATCGCGGCAGCTCCGCCGAGTATGGTGACGCCCATCCTGCTGGTGACGCCCGTACGGGCGCGGGCGGTGCGGGGACGCCTCTGGCTGCTGCGTCGAAGTGCTCATCAGGCGGCCTTCTTCCTCGCTCTGCGGCCTTCGGGGCGGCGGGTCGGCAAGGCCCGCGAAACCGTGTCCGGCGGGTGTCCGGACAGGACTTCGGCACAGTTGCGGCCCCGTCCGGACTACCGGACAGAGCCGGACAGGGGTATCGAGACGCCTCTACGCCGGGCGCGCAGAGCCGCACCACTGGAGGTTGCCGTGATCGCAGTTGAGGACTTCGCCCGCACCTCCCCCGATACGCGGACGGCCGGGCCGACGGCGGTGACGGACAACCGCAGATCCGTACTGTCGAAGGTGGGTCACTCGCTGACCTGAGCGAGCGTGCATGGTGGGATGTGCACCTGCTGCGCTGTCCGCGCCCAAGCTCGCGAGAAGGCGCAGCGCGTCCTCGGCGCCGCTGCCGGTAGCCGCGGACAGCACCAGCAGCTCCATGCCTGATTCGTTCGGCAGTGCGAAGTTCTCCTGGTGCAGTTCCAGCAGTCCGACCAGCGGGTGCCGGTACGCCTTGTGACCATGTGTGCGGGCGCGCACGTCCGCGCGGGCCCAGAGGTGGCGGAAGCGTTCGCTGCCCATCGCCAGCTCGCCGATGAGCGAGGCCAGGCGGGGGTCCTCGGGGTATTTGCCGGCGGCCAGGCGCAGGTGGCCGACCACGTCGAGGGTGCAGTTGTCCCAGTCCGCGTAAAGGCCGCGCTCGGTCTCCTCGAGGAAGATGTGCCGGGCGGTGTTCAGGGCCGGTATCGGCTGGCCGAAGAGGAGGCGGGCGAGTCGGTTCCCGGCGAGGACGTCCAGGCGGTGGTTCATGATCAGCGCGGGTGCGTCGGTGACCAGGTCGAGGACGCGCAGCAGCTCCGGCCGGAGCCGGCCGCCCGGCGACTTCGCGCGGGGGCGGCGCTGCCGGGCGAGCCGGTAGAGGTGCCCGCGTTCGGTCTCGTCGAGGCCGAGGACGCGGGCGAGCGCGTCGAGCACCTGCTCGGAGGGCTGGGTGGCGCGGCCCTGCTCCAGGCGCACGTAGTAGTCCACGCTCACCCCGGACAGGTGTGCGACCTCTTCGCGGCGCAGCCCTTCGACCCGGCGGCGGCTGTCGGTGGGGATGCCGACGGCCGCCGGGTCGACCCGGGCACGCCGAGTCCGCAGGAAGCCAGCAAGATCGTCCATGCTCCCAGTATGGCCTCGGCGGTACTCGCGAAAGGTGGTCCTGCCGTTACCAGGAAGTCCCGTCCGAGGGAAGAGGCGCCCCTGAACGGCGGGCGCCGCGGCGTCCAGGATCGAAGGCATCCGATCCGAAGGAGTTCCCATGAAAACGCTGGTCGTTCATGCCCACCCGGAGCCGAAGTCGCTCAACAGCTCGCTGAAGGACCTCGCGGTGTCCACGTTGGAGGGTGCTGGGCACGAGATACGGGTGAGCGATCTGTACGCGATGAACTGGAAGGCGGTCGTGGACGCCGCGGACTACGGCCCCCAGGCCTCCAGTCCGCTGAAGGTCGCCTCGGACTCGGGCCGGGCCTTCGACGCCGGGACGCTCACCCCGGACGTCCGCGCAGAGCAGGCCAAACTGCTGTGGGCCGACACGATCATCTTCCAGTTCCCGCTGTGGTGGTACACGATGCCCGCGATCCTCAAGGGCTGGGTGGACCGGGTGTTCACCTACAACTTCGCGTACGGCGTCGGCGAGCACAGCGAAACCAAGTACGGCGAGCGCTTCGGCGAAGGCACCCTGGCGGGCAAGCGGGCTTTGCTGTCGGTGACCGCAGGGGGCCCTGCCTCACACTACGCCGCCCGCGGGATCAACGGCCCCATCGACGACCTCCTGTTCCCGATCCAGCACGGCATCCTCTACTACCCGGGCATCGAGGTGTTGCCGCCGTTCGTGCTGTACGGCACCGACCGCATGACCGCTGAGGAGTACCCGGACGTCGCCGAGGCCTGGGAGCAGCGCCTGCTCACCCTGGAATCGACCGAACCGATCGCGTTCCGGCGGCAGAACTTCGGTGACTACGAGATCCCCTCGCTGCACTTGAAGGAGGGACTGGAGCCCTCGGGCCGCACGGGTTTCGGACTCCACGTACGCGGCTGACCGCCGACGGCGGAAGGACGAGCCGGGACGCGAACCGAGGAGCAGCGGCGAACACCGCGGCGGCGGTGCGGGTGAACTCACCAAGGCAGCACCCCCGACCGCCCCGGCCACTCGCCGCGCCCGCGGGGCCTGGGAATGTCGTACGTGGTGGCCAGCCAGCCGCCGACGAAGGCCTCGAGGGGGACTCGGCATTGAATGGGACCAGGGCGACCACTCGATCAGGCACCGCGGCGAGCGGGACGCCGGCCAGGTCTATCCGGTCACGCTCGAGGCCGACGAGGCGGGAACGATGGTGATGCGATGGACCATCCCGCCCTCACCGCCTGGCTCCTGGTCGAGGTGTACGACCTGACCTCGGCCAGCATCCTGGCTATCGGGCTCTCCGGCGTCGGAACATCACGCTCCACGAACGGGCTCAGACAAGCCGAAAGGCCGAGCCAACAACCCTCTGAGCTGCAGCTACTCGTCGTCGTAGGTACAGGTACTCATGCGCGAATCGTGAGCGCCACCTACCTTCCCAGGATGCCTACGAACTCGACGCAGCAGCCGCCCGCCTCTGGCCGGAGCGGTGGCGGGTGCTGCTGTCTGCTGGTCGCTTCCCTGCCCCTCATCTGGCTCATCGCCGCTCTCGTCCTGCCTGACGAGGTGTTCTGGTTCCCGATCTGGTGGGGAGCCGTGATGTGGAACGGAGCGGACGGCCAAGGTGGCATCAGCCACTTGTTCAACTGACAGGCGCCAGGGAGCAGAGCGACGCAGCCGCCAAAGACGTCCAACGGCCTCGGCGCTGGCGGGAGCTCCGTGCCCTCGGCGGACGTCCGCCCAAGTTCGACAAGGACGACTACCGCGCGCGCCCTGCGGTGGAGTGTGGAATCACGGGCTGAAGCGACACTGGGCAACAGCCACGAGGTATGGCAAGTCGGCTTTTCGCTATGGGGCACCGCGCTGGTCTGCGCGGTATACGAGTGGCTGTGACGCACCCCTCGGTGCGATCATGCGGCGGGTGAACGATAGCCTGCCCGACGGTTGGACGATTGAGCGAGTGCGCTTCGCAGCAGCGGATCCTGAAGCCGCCCTGCTGACCCTCGACCGCCTGGTCGTGGTCGAGGATCACGGCCACGCGGACTACACATCGCTCCGACCCGACGCCATCGTGGCCTTCCTGTCCTTCGACCTGTGTCTCGTGCGCGTTGACGACGACTGGTACATGGGGGAGCTCGAATCCGACGGCTCGATCGTCTGTTGGGCCTCCTACGGCACCGACTTGGGCAAAGCTATCCAGGGGTTGTGACGAACCAGGCGGATTGGCCTGATCACTTTCGCGACGCGCCCCGTCGCTCATGAACGAGCAGATCACCGCCATGTACGCGCTCGCCGAGGAATTCAAGGTCGGGATGCATCTCTACGGCAACACGACACGCCCTCGCCCGCGCGCGACTCCTTCACCTGGAGGGTCGTGGGCAGCATTTTCCGGATCGCCCGGTTCATGCGGCACCTGAAGGGAACTCTGTGACCGAGCCGCCCGACCCTACACCCTCGTCCCCCTACACCGACGGGCAGCCGAGAACGACCACGAGCAGAACAGTCGGTACCGCTGATGGCTTTTCCATTGGTCCCCAAGGCCGTGGCGCCCCGTGGGTTCAGCGGCAGCTCGCGGGTAGCTCCGTTTGCATCAGCTCGGTGTGTCCGTGGGTGGGTTCGGTTGAAAGGCGGGGGCCGGCAGCGAGGCGGCGGGCCTCATCCGTGACCTCGGCATTGACCCGGGCCACTGCTCTGTCGTCGTCTTCGAGGATGGCGTACTCATCACCGAGCTCGGCGAGCCGTACGGCCAAGGGCAGGTCACGTCCGTAGCGCTGGTGAATCCGGTACGTGAGCTCCCAAGGTGTCAGCTCGGCGGCCAGCATGCGTCGTGCGAGCGCTCGCGCGACGGCTTCTCGGCCGGCCTCGCTGGCGACCGGATGGACGACGAGGCCGAGTTCATCGAGCGCCACCGGGAGCAAGTCGTGCACGTCGTAGTCCGCCTCAGCGCGTGTGCAGGCTGCCAGCACCCGAAGTCCGGGGCTGTCGAGTCCGGCGACGAGCGCGTCACAGGCCGCGGTGACGACTTCGTTTGCGGGGATCTCGCCCACGCTCCAGAGGGCAGCGCGGTCCTGCAGCTCGGTGGCTGCTGCTTCGGTCGACGGCATTCGCCTATGATCCCTTCACTCTGGGGTCACGATCGAACGGGTTTCCGGCGGTGCTCCAGCCAGTCGAGCAGCAGCTCCAGCGTGAGGCCGTTTCGGGCATATCAGCCAGCCGATCGGTGCGGTTTCGGAGGTGTCCAATCCCGGAACCGGACATGCCACCGCACGGTTGGGCCCGCCGCCTTCCCCAAAGGTGGTCACGACAGGTGCCGCGGGCCCGTAGGACCTATGACCGGTCGGCGTCTACTCGGACCCCGTCCGGGCGCGTCTCGGTTACGCGAACGGCTATGAGCTTTGCTTGCAGGGCGTCGGCTGACTCCTGTCGTGGGCGCGGAGCATCGTAACGTTCGCCCGCTGCGGCCGTGTCAATCTGCTCTGCAGCAACGAGCTCGGCCACGTGGAACTCGACCGCCACGGCGCCGAACTGCTCTCCCAGGTCTCCACCGGCCGTGAGGAGGAGAAACAGCGTCACCATCGCCTGCAACGGGCCGCTCGGTGAAGCGCACTCGTTCCGGCGGACCTGCGCCAGGCGGTGCCGAAAGTTCACGGTTCCGGCTGCAGCTCGGACGCTGCATGATCGAACGATGCTGGTCGAACTGGTGAAGGTCGCAACGTTTCCCTGGAGCCCCTGGCTGGCCCGGATCCGGACCCCGTTCGGAGGGACCTCGGTCCGCTGGTGCGGTGACCAGGCCGCGGAGCCCGGCAGGTACCACGTCGAGTGGACGGTCGACGAGGACACCGCCTGGGGGCGGCACGCGAAACCGGCTCGTGCGGGTTGTCGGTCCGCCAGGTCCCGCGGTGGGCCACGCACCGTTGCAGCACGGTCAACCGTCGCTCGCGGGCTTGGGGCCGGTGGTCAGGAACGCTCGAGCAGTGCCCGGGGCGAGTTGGAGTTCCCGGGTCGTGAAACGTTCCGGCTAGCTCCTGTCCGGGCGATCTTCTCCGGGTGCGAAGCGGGCCTGGGCCGCCAGGACGGCTTCGGTGTAGCGTCCCGCCCACGCGCCCATCGCACGGATCGGTCCCAGCAGCGCGAGGCCCGCCTCGGTGAGGGCGTAGTCGACGCGTGGTGGGGCCTCGGCATACGCCTGGCGTACGACCAGGCCGTTGTACTCAAGGCGGCGCAGGGCTTCGTTGAGGACCTTGGGGCTGATCCCGCCGATGCGGGTGATCAACGCGCGGGGCCTCATGGGTCCGATCTCGCCGAGGACGTACACGATCACGCTGTCCCAGCGGTTCGACAGCACGTCGAAAGCCACCCTCGCCTGGCAGTCCGCGGCGTACTCGCCGCCGCCCAGGTCGTCACCCAGGTCCTCGCCCAGGCTTTGTTCGTCTGCCGCTACCGCCGCGTCGCTCATGCGATCATCCTGCCCGGCCCGATGCACACCATGTGGTGTGCATCGGCGCACCTAGCGTCCTCTCCGTCACACCTCGCACATCCAGCGATACGGACGACAGGAGCAAGCACATGCGCATCGGCATTCTTGGTACGGGGGCGATGGCCACGGCCCTCGGCGCGGCCTGGGTACGCGCCGGCCATGACGTTCGCGTGGGCGGTCGGGACACCGAGGCGGCCTCCCGCACCGCCCGGCTCACCGGCGCACGCGAGCACGGCAGCCTCGCGGAGGCCGCGGCCCACGGGGAGGTCGTACTGACGGCCGTGCCGGCGGACGTCGCACCGCAGTTGGCCGGGGAACTGGCCCACCTGCTCGCCGGGCGGACGGTGATCGACTGCACCGTTCCCATGTCGCCGGGCACGGACGGCCCGGCCCTCACCACGGGCGGCGCCACCTCCATCGCCCGGCTCATCGCGGACGCCGCCCCCGGCGCCCATGTGGTGAAGGCGTTCGGGGTGTGCCACGAGAGCATCTGGACCCTGGACCGGCCCGCCTTCGAAAGGGCCCCATTGGCCGTGCCGTTCTGCACCGACCAGCCGGGCGCCGCCACGCGGGTGGCGGAGATCATCACCTCCATGGACTGCTCGCCTCTGCCCTGCGGCGGGCTCGATCGCGCCGCCCTGCTGGAGGCGACCGCCGTCTTCGCCGTCGGCGTGTGGTGGTCGGGCGCCGAGGCCCGCTTCGTGTTCCCGGCCCCGGCCCTGGCCCCGGGGGCCGTTGACGACTAGCCAGGACTTGTCCGGCTGACCCCGCGTGGAGCTGCGGATCGGGTGGATCCTGTCGGGCCCGTTGCGTTGTGCACGCGAGCACGACCACAGTTCCGAAGCCAGCACCGAGGTGCTCTCGGAATTCGCCGTGTCAGATCGGCGCGGCCGACACGCGCGCCGCGCGACGCGGACGCCCCCGAAGACGCCGGTCACCCGCGCAGCCAACGCTTCTCGGGGGGATCGGCAGGTTCTCGTGCGAGCACCAGTTCGGCTACGCAGATGCGCAGGTGCTGGGTGTGCTTGGTCGGGTCGGCGGAGCGTTCATGCCGCACCAGACGGGACTTCGCCACGAGCCGGCTCGTCGGGGACGTGCGGAACACGAGACGCCCCTCTTCCTCGGGCAAGCTGCCGCTCAACGTGGAGCGGCTCATCTCCTCGGCCCGGGCGATGGCCGCTTCCTTGCCGCCTTCGACGGGGACCTTGGCCACCAGGTCCCATGTGTTGTCGCCGCCGTGCGACTCGTCGGCCTCCACCAGCACGTACCAGCTCATGACCCCGTACTCCCCGTACTCCCTGTGCTCCGCGTGTGCGCGCCCAACCTGTACGGGTCACTACGAATGCCGACGGTGCGTCGATCGGCTGGGGCGAGGACGTGTCCGGGACGCTCCGAGCGGCGCGGACCGGGTTGCACCTTGCCGCCGTGCTCGTCCGTTCGTTCGTTCCTCTTCGGCCCGTGCTCCACACCCCCTGGCCTGACCGATCGAAGGAGGGGCCGTCGGGCTACTCACGGTGTGGTTGAGTAGGTGCGCTCTACCTCCGGGCGGGGCGGTGGCGGAGTCTTCACCCATGCGTCTCATCCAGGTGAAACCCGTTCCGTTCGTCCTGCTGTTCGTCCTGTCGGTCGCGGCCTGGGCCGCCTGGCTGGGCTGGGACCAGCACCGGGACGTGCACGCCGACGGCTCGGTCAGCGGCCCGTACCAGGCCTGGCAGGTGATCGGGCTGGTGCTGACGCTGCTCGTACCGGTGTGCTGGGCGGCGTCCCGGCGCCACGTCGCGGCCGCCGTCCTCGCCACCACGGCCGGCCTGACCACCGCCGCGGGCTATGACTGGTCGGACGACGCCAGCGGCCTCTTCGTCATCGGCGTGGGCATGGTCCTGGTCGGAAGTCTGGTGGTGACCAGCGCCGTCTCCGCCCTGATCGGCGCTCTCACGCGGGACAGCCGCAGCAGGTGATCACCGGGCGGGGTGCCCCGGCCGGCTGGCTGCACGACGGGACCGGTGGCGACCGGAGCCGGACCGGGGGGTGTCGAAGCCGGCGTCGAAGCCGAAGTCGAAGTCGAAGCGAAGTCATCGTCGGGCATGTGGGTCGGATCTCCTTGCAGACGATCGCGGGGGTGGAACGTCGACGGCCATGGCCACGGCTGCGCGCCCTCGTCGGACGGCGCGCGACGCTCGTCGCACCGTAAGAGGTGCCTTCCGCGGCCGGCCACGGTCCCCGCTCCGTCTCATGTCCCGAGGGTGTCGTGCGTGGAGCGGGCGGCCAGTTGACCCTGGACGTACGGGTCGGCCTCCGGGGCGTACGGGCCGCCGTGTGTGGTGAGGTGTTCCTCGATGCGCTCCCACTCGGCCAGGACGGCCGGAGCCGCGCCCTCCTCACGGGCCGCCCGCAACGCGTCCTCGGCCTGGTGGTGACGCATGCCGGTGGCCTGGGCCCGCACCCGGTCGCGGACCGCCCGCTCGCCCGGGGCGGGGTCATGCGGCTCGTGTGCCGCCTCGACGGCGGCGTCGTCGGGCTGCCCGGTCATGGTGCTGCTCCCCTCTCTCTGTACGGTCAATGCCTTTTCTCCTGCCCGGTCGTGGCACGGCCACACGACGCGAACGACGCGAACGGTACGGCCCGGCGCGCCGGCCGGCGACAACCGCGGGCGAACCGCCCGGTGCGCGGGCTCGCCGAACTCCTCGAAGACGGCGCGGAGAGCGTGCGCCCCGGCCGCTCGACGCTCGCCCCCACCGGCCGGCACGCCGCCGAGACGGTCACCGAGGCGAACGATTCGCCTCCCCCGATGCCCGGATGGTGGAACGACATGCCGGACCATGAGGACGACTTCACCGCAAAGCCCCGTGCTACCGGTAACGAGAACTGGACAGGGCGCCGGCGGCGCTGCTGGGGTGGCCGTCATGTCTCTGCAGCAGTTCACCGGAGCCGAGGAAGAAGCGGACCGCCGGGTCACCACCCTCGAGCTCTTCTTCGACCTCGTCTTCGTCTTCACCCTCACCCAGTTGACCGTGCTCCTCGCGCACGACCTGACGTTCGCGACCGCCGGCCGGGTCGCCCTGATCTTCGTCGTGCTGTTCTGGATGTACGGCGCCTACGCCTACCTCACCAACCAGGTCCCACCCGACCGGCCCGCGCGCCGCCTGCTCCTGCTGCTCGGCATGGGCGGCTTCCTGGTGTGCGCCCTCGCCGTCCCGCGGGCTTTCGGGGACGCGGCCGCCGGCACGGTCTTCGGGCTCGGCTACCTGCTCGTGGTCCTGGTGCACAGCGCCCTGTACACGCGCAGCCACGGCCGCGACGTCATCTGGTACGCGATACCCAACTCCGCCGCGGCCCTGGCCATCACAGCCGCCGGACCGGCCGAGGGGATCGCCGCCGACGGCCTGTGGGTGCTGGCTCTCGCGCTCCAGTTCGTCACCCCCTACATCTCCCAGTACCGCCCCGGCCGCCGCGACGGCCGCACCCCCGACGACCTGCGCGTCCAGCTCGGCGGCATCGACCCGGCGCACTTCGTCGAACGCCACGGCCTGCTGCTCATCGTCGCCTTCGGCGAGTCCGTCATCGCCATCGGCATCGGTATCGGGGACCTGCCCCTGACCCCCGGCATCTTCGGGGGGACCTTCCTCGCGCTCGCCCTCGCGGCCGCGCTCTGGTGGACGTACTTCGTGCGCGACGAGCACGCCGCCGAGGCCGTCTTCCGCCGGACCGCGCCCCCGGACCGCTTCCGGCTGGCGATGAACGCCTTCTACTACTGCTTCCTGCCCATGCTGCTCGGCATCGCCGCCCTGGCCGCCGGCATCAAGAAGGTCCTCGGACACCTCGGCGAACCCCTGGCCACAGCCCCCACCGTCGCCCTCGCGGGAGGCGTCGCCCTCTTCCTCGCGGGCGAGACGGCCTTCCGCGCCACCCTCACGTTGGCTCCGCTGCGCTTCCGGGCTGTGACGGTGCTGCTCGCGGTGGCGACCGTACCGGTCGGACTGCGGCACTCCGGACTGGCCCAGCTGATCGCCCTGGTGGTCCTGGTCGTCGCGATGCTGGCGGTCGAGCACCGCAGCCTCCCCACGGCTGCCCACCCCGAGAGCGGCCGCCGGGCTCCGGACGGCGACGGCAGCGCGGACGGCGGCCCGGCGGCTCCGTCCGGGCGAACAGGCGGCGAACCCGGCCGCGAACCCGGCGGACGCGGGCCTGCTGCGCGTCCCGCGTAGGTGAGCCGCACACGTCGCTCACGTCGCACGACACCGCTTTCGAGCACGAACAGCCGTGCGAACCCGCTCCGACGCGAGGCCTGCGGAGCGTCCACGTCGTTGGTTCCTCACGCCCCCAGACGGCTCAGCGCCTGCACGGCCTCACGCTCCACCCGCGAAAGACCGCCGCGGAACGTGCCGGCCCGAGTGAGGAACTGCGCCTCGCCCGATTCACCGGCCTTCTCGATCAGTACTGCCACTTCCGTCCACAGGGCGGCTCCCTCGGCATACAGCGCGTGGCCGGTGCGCAGGCGGCTGCTGTCGAGCAGGCCAGCGGGTGGTCCGTCGGTCACGGTAGTGAGGCCCCCGGGACGGTTCCGGCTCGTTCGGGCTGGGCGCGGTAAGTGATCAGCGGTTCCTTGCCCATGGCCTGATGAACCGGAACTGGCGGCTCGTGACGGCTGCCGGGGTGTACGCGCTCAAGGAGATCACCGACGTACCTCTGCCGAAGGTTCGCAGGAACCTCGCGGTCCTCGTCGACCTGGCTCGCGAGGGCATTCCAGTACCGGCGCCGCTGTTCGCTGCCGGTGGCGACCTTGTGGTGGAAGTCGGTGGTCACGGCTACTGCGTCCTGCCCTGGGTGGACGGCGAGCACGTTCAAGGGACAGACCTCCCGCTCGATCAGGTGCGCGATCTCGGTGCCTTCCTGGCCCGTCTGCACGAGGGCTTGCGCCGGCATGGTCCCGGCCAGGTCCCTGAGCAGGTACCGGCTGCAAAGGTCCGCGATGTGGCCGAGGCCGACCAGGCCGCCGCTGCTCTCCTGAGCCGTCTCCCGGCTGATCCGGTCACCAAGTGCGACAAGGCTGCCAACGAGGCCCTGCACGACCGTCGCGGCTCTCTCGCGCGGTACGCCGATGCCCGGCCGGACGGCGAGGTGCCGGCCGGGCCCTACGGGTGGACGCACGGCGATTTCCAGTACCGCAACCTGCTGCGCCGGGACAGCCGGGTGGTGGCGGTCCTGGACTGGGACCGGCTCGGGGTTCGTCCGTACGGGGAGGAGGTTGCTCGGACCGCGCAGGTGCAGTTCGGGGTCGGGGGTGTCTTCGACCTCGACCGTGTCGCCGCGTTCTGTTCCGGATACCGGTCTGTGATCGATCTGTCCGAGGGCGACCTCGCCGACGCGGTGAAGCGGCTGTGGTGGAAGCGGCTGACCGACTTCTGGCAGCTGGAGTTCTACCTCGACCGCCAGGACCCCGCCTTCGGCGAGATGTTCCTGACGGACGAGGCACTGCTGAACTGGTGGACCGACCACGCCGACCAGGTGCAGGCCGCCTACGCGGCCCGTTGGCCGGCGGCTGCTGCCGCCGGTACGAGTCCGGCGGCAGCCAGCTCGGGCAGGCACGGCCGGACCAGCGGCGCTGCCCCGGCGCGGGCCTTCGCGCCGAGGCCGGTCCGGTCAGCCGACTCGATCGCCTGCACCCAGCCATGGTGAACTCGGCGTCGAACCGCTCCTTACCGACCTTCCCATGAGCGTGGTCAGATACTTCACCTGGGCAGCGTGGCCGGCTCCGTCCTGGGGTGAACCACGGCGGTCAGCCGCCCGCAATCAGCGTGCCGAGGGCCGTGCGCTGGTGGGTGACCGAGCGGCCTGTGCGGGTCGTCGTCACCATGCCCGCCGATCTGAGCGCCGCCGCGTGGGAAGACGCCGACGCGTTGCTGACGCCGAGGGCGCGGGCCAGGGACGTCGTGGTGTGAGGCTCGGCGAGGAGGCGCAGGGCTTCGAGCCGGGTGCGGCCCAGGACGGCGGCCAGGGTCTCGGCAGGGACGCCCGGGCGTCCCGCCGTGGGCGGGAGCCCGGGACCGGCTGGGTACGTGAGGACTGCGGGACGGCCCGGGGGGTCCTGAAGGAGTGGGCCCGCCGGGTGGTGGAAGGTGGGCAGCACAACCAGGCCGCGCCCGTCGAGGCGGACGTCGCGGTCCGGCACCGCGCCGGGCCATTCCCACACACCCTCGTGGAGTCGGCTACCCGGGGCCAACCCGGTCAGCGTGGCGGCCACGCCGTGCTCGGCGACCGTCAGGGCGTAGTGGGTGAACTCCTCACGGTGCAGGTCCTGCACGACGGACCAGACCGGGGCGAGAACCCTCCCGTACGCAGCCTGCTGAGCGCGGTGCAGGGTGCGCCAGGCCGTCTCGTCACCCGCGTGCAGGTCACGGATCCAGCCAGGCGCGGGCACCGCCCCGTAGACCCGCTCCAGCTCGGATCGGACGACACCGGGGCTGGTGGCGCGGATCTGTTCGAAGCCGTCGGCCGTGGTGTCGCCGAGGACGTCGAGGAAGGAGGGCGGGCGACCCGCCGGAACCAGGTCGGCGAGCGGGGTCGCTGCGGCCGGGAGGGAGCGCAGGACGCGGCCGCGCCACGGGGCGAACAGCGGCCCACCCCGCCGGGTCACGGCTGTCGTCAGGGCGGCGTGCAGTTCCTGGAGCGGAGCCGGGCGGGGTGCGAAGCGGATCCGGGCGAAGTCCTCTGCGGTGAAGTGGATTCGCAGCACCCTCACAACTCCTCGTCCTGGGCCAGCCTTTCGGCCAGGGCCTGAACCTTCGCATCGTGACGGCCCCCGCCCCAAGGATGTTTGCATGACGTCTCGACGCACTCTTCTGAAAGGCACCCTGTTCGGGAGCGCCGCCGCCCTGCTGCCCACGGCCGCGTCCGCCTCCGGTGCCGGCTCGGTCCTCCGGCTGCCCGCGCCCACCGGCCCGTACCCCGTGGGCATGCAGACGGTCCATCTGACGGACCCGGCCCGTACCGACCCGTGGGTGGGCGGCGTGCGGGAGTTGATGCTGACCGTCCTGTACCCGGCCCGGTCGGTACGCGGCTTCTCCCGGGCCCCGCAGCTCACTCCGGCCGAGGCCGGGGTGTTCGCCCAGTACGCGCCGGGCCGCCACCCGGGGCTGCCGGAGCCGGGAGCGGTGGACTGGGGCGCGGTCCTCACCCACGGGTACGCGGGCGCGCCGCCGCTGCCCGGGCGGCGGCCGGTGCTGGTGTACTCACCGGGCGGCGGTGACTCCCGCGCGCTCGGCACGACCCTCGCCGAGGACCTGGCGAGCCACGGCCGGGTGGTCGTCCTCGTCGACCACCCCGGTGACGCTTCTCAGGTGGAGCTGCCCACCGGGATGCGGACGACCGTCCTGACCGGACCGCCGGACCCCGCGACCTTCCGCACGATGGTGGACACCCGGATCGCGGACCTCCGGCTGGTCCTGGACCGGCTCGGCGACCTGCCGCTCGCACCGGTCTTGGACGCCTGCCGGATCGGGTTGTACGGGCACTCCGCAGGCGGCACGGCGGCGGTGTACGCAGCCCGCCACGACCGCCGGATCGGTGCCGTGGCGAACCTGGAAGGCTATCTCGACCTGCACCCGACGCCGGTCGGCTTCGACCGGCCGCTGCTGCTGTTCCGCACCGACGGATTCGAGGGCGCCGCCCGCATCGAGTCCTCCTGGGCCGACCTGCCCGGCCGCCGCGCGCTGCTCACCGATGCGAACCACTGGGCGTTCACCGACTACGGCTCGCTCGTCGCACGGCTCCAGACCGCTGGCCTTGTGCCAGCGACGACGCGGGCCGCGCTCGTCGGCACCGGGGACCCGGTCGTGACCCTGGCTGAGGTACGACGCCGGGTGGGGACCTTCTTCGCCCACCATCTGTCGTAGCGGGACCGTGAGGTGGCGGCCATTGGACCTCTGCGCCCCGCACAGTGGGGTGTCGGTCGTCCGTCGACAAAGGATGGTGAAAGCTGCTGTCAGTTGCGTGCGATCTTCGTTCGTAGACGGTCGGCGGGATTCCGCGCGAGGGGCACCCTCCAGGAGCCCGTGTTCACGCCCCGGCGCCCCCGCTGACCCGCTCGACCGGGATCCACAGCTGGGAGTCGGTCTCTGCACCGATCTCCACCGGCCGCGTCCGCAGGAGCTCCGGACCTGCCCGGCTCGTGTACGGGTTCGAGGGGAACCACTGCGTGAACACGTCTCGCCACAGCTCCTGGAGGCCGCTCGGAAAGGGCCCGTGGTTGTCGAAGACCGCCCACGTCCCGGCCCGCACGTCGAGGGCGTCGAGCCCCTCGGCCGCCACCTCGGGACCGGTCACCACGCCGATCCAGTAGTCCGCCTCGGCGCCCTCTTCCCGGCTGTCGGTCACGTACTCCACCGCCGACAGGATCCCGTCAGGCTCCTGGCCGGCCAGCTCCTTCATCCGTACGATCGCCTGCTCGTCGAGGCTCCCCAGGTGCGCCGCGGCGGCCGCGTTGACCCCCTCGTGTACGAGCGGGAGCCGGGCCTTCTTGCCGACGATGCGAAACGGCTCCTTCTCCACGATCCGGTAGCGCATGGTCGTACTCCCTTCGACGACGACACGGAAGGACATGCGCGGCTGTGCCGTGAGCACCGCACCCGTGCGCCGGGCCTCGCCCGGCCCGATACCGTGCACCGATCGGAATGCCCGGGCGAACGCCTCGCCCGAGCTGTACCCGTACCGCACGGCGATATCGAGCAGCGTCAGGTCCCGGGCCAGCACCTCGGCCCCGGCGAGCGTCATTCGTCGCCGCCGCACGTAGACCGGGAGCGGCATCCCGGCGAGCGCGGAGAACAACCGCCGGAAGTGGTACTCCGACACCGCGGCGATCCGGGCCACCTCGGCCATGTCGACCTCCCGGTCGAGGCAGGCCTCCAGGTGGTCCAGCGCCCGATTCAGCCGCTCCAGCACGCGTGTCCGTCCTTCCTTCTCGCGTCTCCACCGTAGGAACGCCCGAGCCCAAAGCCGGAGCCGCTCGCCGCGCGAGGTGCCTTGGCGGCGGTCATCGGTGCTGCGGGCTGGGGCGCCGACCGGGCATCGACCGACCGCAGGGCGGCGACAGGAGCGGTCGCCATCAGGCCGCCTTGCTGGAGTAGAGAAGACTTGATCGCGGCCCCGCCTGACAAAACCAGTGCGGGAATTGTCGGGCAGGAAGCCCCGGCGTCATCCGAGGCTTACGCCCATGAACGATGTTAAGGGGTTTTGCGATCCGCGGTTCGACGCAGTCCGGACGGCCCTTGCAGCTCTGCTCCGCAAGGACGACGTGGGTGCCTCAGCGGCCGTCTACATCGGCGGCGAGCCAGTGGTCGATATGTGGGGCGGGTACGCCGATGCAGACCGTTCCGTCAGCTGGGAGCACGACACCATCGTCGGCGTGAACTCGACGAGCAAGAACATGACCGCCCTGTGCGCGCTGATTCTGGCCGACCGGGGCGAGCTCGACCTGTCTGCGCCGGTCGCCGCCTACTGGCCCGAGTTCGCCGCGGCCGGCAAGGAGAACGTGCTGGTGCGGCACGTGCTGTCGCACACCGCGGGGCTGCCGGACCTGTCCGGGCCAACCGCGGTCGAGGAGCTGTACGACTGGGAGAGCGTGACGGCGGCGCTGGCCGCGCAAACGCCCGAATGGGAGCCGGGAACGGCCGCCGGCTATCACGCGCTCACCTTCGGGTTCCTCGTGGGTGAGATCGTCCGCCGCATCACCGGCCGCAGCCTTGGCGCATTCTTCGCCGAAGAGGTGGCCGAGCCGCTGGGCGCGGACTTCCACATCGGGCTCTCCACCGAACATGACCACCGCGTCGCACCGCTCATCCCCCCGCCGTCGCTGACCGACGAGTACGCCGCCAGCGCACCGCTCGGACCGGATGGCACCCGCCGGGCAAACACCGGTGTGGCGATCCGGGTCAAGGACGCCAACTCCGTGGCCTGGCGCCGTGCGCAGATCCCTGCGGTCAATGGCTTCGGCAACGCTCGCTCCGTTGCGCTGGCTCAGTCGGTACTGGCGAACCAGGGTTCGGCGGGCGGGGTGCGGCTGCTGTCCCCCCGGGGTTGCGAGCCCGCGCGGCAGGAGGTGTTCCGCGGCGAGGACCGCGTGCTGGGGGCACCGATGTGCTGGACGGCGGGCTTCGGCAAGTTCGGCAACACCTTCGGCTGGGGCGGCTGGGGCGGCTCGCTGGTAGCGAGCGATCCCGACTCCCGCATGACGGTGGCCTACGTCATGAACCAGATGGTCGACCGGGACCAACAGGAGGACAACCGCGGCATGGAGATCATCATGGCCGCCTACAGCGGACTGCACTGACAGAGGTGGTCGCGACCCGGCCCCGTGCGGGTGTCGCCGTGCTGACGACGGGCGACCGGATGCCTGAGCTGCAGGCCCTGCAGGCCCTGCAGGCCCTGCTGGCCTCGGTGGGCGAGCAGGACGAGCCGGCGGCCCGGGTCGTGGTGGTCGGGAACGGGACGGCCCTGCCGGGTCTGCCCGAGTACGTGACCGGGGTGGAGCTGGCAGAGAACCTGGGGGTGTCAGCCGGTCGGAACGTCGCCTGGCGCCGCCTGCGGGACTTCGGCGACGTCGATGTCCTGCTGGACCTGGACGACGACGGCCTGCGACAAGCTGGCGGTCCGCTATGAGGCAACCGTGCTGGTCGCGGCCACCAACGAGTGGCTGTGACAGCACGCTCGCACCGGTCTCTCGTTAACCCTTTGCCGAGGAACCGATGGGCCGGCTAAGTTCTCCCAGCCGTCCGATGTTGTTCGAGACCGGCGCTGTCGACGAGGAGGTGTGGAGCACATGCGCAGGAGTGCCCAGCAGTCGAGTCCGCGTACTGACCTTTGCCACTTCCTCACGACGGAGACACCTTGTCGTCTCGCATCACCCCACTGACCGACCCCGCTCACGGCGCGAACAGCCGGCGTCTTGCATGGCTGGCGTCCGACGCCGATTCCATCCCCACCGGAACCGCCTTTCTGCGCCTGTTCAACAGTCCCGGACAGGAGCACCTGGCCGAGCTGACCCTCCAGGTCCATCCGGCGGAGCGACGCCAGCACGTCGGCTCGCAGCTCCTCAGCGCCGCCGTAGCCGCCGCCCGGGACAACACCCGCCGCTGCATCATCGCGCAGGCCGAGGCCGGAGCGCCCGGCGACCAGTTCCTGGTGGCGCGCGGTTTTCGTAAGGTCCTCACCCTGAGGTTCTCCCGCTTGCCGCTGGCCGATGTGGACACCACCGCCCTCGCCGAGATCGTCGAGCATTCGCATCCCGGCTACCGGTTGGCGGCATGGCAGGGAGCCGTCCCCGACGACCTCGCCCAGACGTTTGCCGCCTCACGTCGCGCCATGGACGACATGCCCATGGAAGACACCGACTACGACACCGTGACGTGGGACGTGGACCGGGTCCTGGCCGCGGCGAAGGCCGTCGAACGGCGCGGCGACCACCTGCACACCGTCGTCGCCATCGACACCTCCAACGGCTCGATCGCCGGATTCACAGAACTCGTCATTCCCGGCAACGGCACAGGTGATGGCCAGCACTACGGCACCGGCGTGCTGCCCGAGCACCGTGGACACGGCCTTGGCCGATGGATGAAGGCCGCGTCGATCCGACACGCCCATGGGCACTATCCGGACCTCGGTGGCCTCCTGACCGACACCGCCGACAGCAACACGCACATGAGACAGATCAACGACGGTCTCGGCTACGTACCCACGCACACGACACACCAGTACCAACTCGACCTTTAGCAGCGGACGGACGGACGGACGGGCTGGACCTGGACATCACATCGTCCGGCCCGTCCATGCTTTCGACACACGGCCCAGGTGTGTTGTCCGGGGACGTTGGTGACACGCGTGCTGGGTGCTTGAAACGGGTGAGGGCCTCCTAGTTCGGTGCGGATTGCGACATCTCCACCGTGCAGGATGCCTTCGTGGTCCACCGTAATGCTCCGCTGACCGAGACCGGACGTCTTCGCCTGGCCCGTTGTGCCGTGGACGACGGCTGGCCACTACGTCGGGCAGCAGAGCGTTTCCAGGTCAGCCACGCCACCGCCGCCCGATACCGACAGCTCGGGGTCGCCGGGATGAGTGACCGCTCCAGCTGCCCGCACCAGCAGCCCCGCAGGACCGCGACCGAGGTCGAGGCCGAGGTGCTGCGACTGCGACGCGAGCACCGCATCGGCCCGCTGCGGCCGGCAGTACGGTGCCGCATCGCGGCCTCGACCGCCCACCGCATCCTCGTCCGCCAGCCGCGGCACCCATCGGTACTCCTCCCGGGCGATCCGCTCCCACCTACGCGAGCGGCACATCAGCGCGGTCATCCCGCAGCCCGTGGACCAGATCCGCAACTGACGGCGGCGCGGCTCACGCGGCGGACGCCCACCCGGCTTCGACGCCGTGCCCTACAAGGAGCGGAACACGGCCGAACGGTGGATCAGCCGCATGAAGCAGTGGCGCGTCCTGGCCATGCGAACCGACAAGCTCGCCATCGCCCACCGAGTGCCGGCGCACACATGAACGTGCCCAGCTGCGGGAGTGGCCAGGCACTCCTTGACCTGAAGCATGATTGAGGTTCTAGTGTGTCGCTCAGTTGATCATCTGATGACGGGAAGACACGCCCATGATCCTCGTGACCGGAGCCACCGGAAACGTAGGCAGTGCCCTGCTGAAGGAGCTGCACGCGCGCGGTGTCGGGCCGTTGAGGGGGTTCACCCGTGATGCCGCACGGGCCGTCTTCCCCGACGGGGTCGAGGCCGTGGAGGGCGACTTCGTAGAGCCGGCGTCGGTAGAGGCCGCGCTCCAAGGGGTGCGCTCGCTGTTCCTCGTGCCAGGTCTGGGCCCGGACGCCGACGTACTCGAAGCCGCCTGCCGGGCGGGTGTGGAGCATGTCGTGCTGGGGTCGTCCATCACCGTCCAGACCCACCCGCACCTCGGCCCCGCCGGCGAGAAGCTGGCGGTGGAGCAACTGCTCAAGGCGAGCGGCATGGCCTGGACGATCCTGCGGCCGACACAGTTCGCCTCGAACGCCCTGATGTGGGCGGCTTCCATCCGTGGCCACGAGACCGTCCGCGCGCCGTATCCCGAGACCGCGCTGCCGACCATCCACCCCGCGGACATCGCGGCAGTGGCACGGGTGGCACTGACCGAGCCCGGCCACCACGGGCGGACGTATGCCCTGACCGGTCCAGAGCCGGTGACCGCCCCACAACAGGTCGAGGCCATCGCGGCAGCACTGGGCCGGCAGATTCCCTTCGCCGAAATCAGCCGCCAGCAGGCCCACGCGCAGATGGTCGCCGTCTTCGGCGCCGAGGCCGCAGAAGCGGTGCTCGACGTGACGGGCGGCGACGTGAACGACGAGCTGCTGATGGTGCGCGACACGGTTGCACGGATCACTGGGACGCCCGCCCGCCCGTTCCGGCAGTGGGCCGAGGAGAACGCCAACGCCTTCCGCTGAACCGCCCGGAACCGAGCCCGTTCACCCGTACTCAGCTGCCCGCTCTCTCGCCGAGTACGTCGACGCCGAGCGCGGCCGCACTCCACCCCGCGGCCATCCTCATCCGGCCCCCGCGGACGACCTGAGCCGGACCCGGCCGTGCAGTGCGTTCCGTGCCAGGTCAGCCGTGAAAACGCACCCTGATCAGGTAGCAGTCGTCGGGAAGACCGAGCAGGTACTCGTCGGCGAACTCGAAGTACGAGTCTCCGTAGGTGTCCGGCCGTTCGGTGAAGACGTCCGAGCTGGCCTCGAGCCACTGCCCGTCCAGGGTGAGCAGGTGGTCCGTCGTGTTCACCAGGGAGCGCGCCCGGCGGACATGGGCATCCTCCGGATCCGCGAACTGCGCGACCGGATCCCACACTCCAGCAGCGAGGGCGAGGACGTGAGGCTGGTGCTCGATGGCCCGGATGACTTCCTGTTGCTCGAACTGTCCACGGAAACGGGCGTCCGGGCCCGGACCGTGTGCGGCGTTGAACTCCCGACGGAGTTCCTCCATGGTGCGCGCAGGAGGAAAGGCCCGGGCGAACTCATGCCATGTCCTCCACTCGTCCCGTGCCTTCGCCGCCACCAGGTCGCGACGTGTGTCGAGGTCGAGCAGCCGCCGCGGCCCTCCGTCGCAGAGCGACGCAGAAAGCGGCGGGCGGCGGGAGTGAGCGGGGGCGGTGTCCTCGACCCGGATCAGGCGGGGGTCGGTCTCCGCCCCGGGCCGGACCGCGAACGGCTTGCCGCGGCCGAGACCCCACGCGTCCCATTGCCCCTGCCAGGGATCGTGGTCGCCGTTCATGTCGAACGGGGCCATTGCTCGCGCGACCTCGCCGTGCATCGCTTCCACGTCCGTGGGCCGGAGACAGACCGTGATCACCTCGTGGGCCATTCAGAACTCTTCCTCGGACGGGCAGGCCCGATAGGGCCACGGAGCTGGGAGCGAACGGACAGCCGCCGTCACGGCGCTGGAGGTCGCCATCGCTCCGCTCTGCCCACCGTAGCGTGCGTGCGCTGGGGGCCTTGCAGTCCGTGGACGTCCTCGCCCGCGTCAAGTCCTCCCGGGCCAAGGGACTACGTCCGCGAGTTCAACCCCGCCCTCGCCCCGTGGCGCCGCGAACCGGCCGTCCGCGAGTTCATCCTCGTGCACCATGGCGTACGGACTTGTGCACCCAGTCCGATGTTCGAGCCGGGCGCAGCCGTCCATGGCCGTCGACTCAGATGGTCGGCGACCAGACCGGGATACTCGTGTCCGGGACAGGAAGGGGCCCCGTCGGCATGCCCGCCCTCTGCATGTCTAGGTCAGAACCGGATCTGGTCCACTTCGGTGGATGTTTCGGAGCGCTTTGAACCGTGAGTCAGAAGGGCGGGTCTTCGCTGTAGCCGCCGTCCGTGCAGTTGCCTTTCCAAGAAGCGCGTGCAGCGCTGAGGCGGGCGTAGTGCTCGCGGGCTGCGATGTCGGACGTGTTCTCCAGACCGCTGGTGTCATGACCCCAAGCCTTCAGCGCGTCCAGGACACGGTCCCGGTGGTACCGGTCAGTGCTGGTGGCCAGTAGACGTCGGGCGTGGCTGGCCAGCGCGGCCTGGTGCTGGTTGAGGAAAGGGTGCTCTATGAGGGGGATGGCAGCGACAAGGGCGGTGTGGCGCACGTCGGCGTCGTCATGACCGAGGAAGGCATGAACGGCGGAGAAAATGGCGGGGCGCGCCTCCCGGAACGCACGCGTCTCCTCGTGCTCATCGAGAAATCCCTCACCGTAGAGACGTTCGTCAATGGCAACGCACTCGTCGTCGGCGTCGTAGGCGGTGTCGCCGAGCCAGTCGAGCAACCGCACGAGAGTGGGACGGTTCGCGGGCGTCTTGGCGTCCTGACCGAAGTCGCCTGCCGTTACGGCCGGATGGTTGAGGATTGCCGCGACGTAGAGGGCCACGGGCACGGTGGCCTCGTAGATGCTGTTCTGGTGGGTCACGGGTCCCAGCGCGTCCTGTAGAGCGGACTCCCTGACGAGCGGGTCTGGGCTGGTCAGAAGTCTCAGCGCCGCGGGCAGGGATTCACCCGTGCCGCAGGCCGTGGCCAGCGAGGCCCAGTTCGTCCTGTCCAGCAGTGTCTGGAAGGGAGGGAGCGCGGCGGGGTGGGGCTGCTCGGTCTGGCTGCGGCTGTGGATCACAGGGCGAGGCTATGGCATCGACCAGCCAAATGCTGTGCCCGGGTGCCACGTGTAAAGCAGGACCCGCTCGCGGAGGAGTTCGAAGCCTGCGCGGCCGAACGCGGGGAACTCATCGCCCAGCCACGCCTCCACCTCGCCGCGGCGGCTGTTCCGGGGCCTCGGGCCGCGGACAGCGACGCCGCCCGATCCGACGTGGAGAACGCATGAACCTGCTCCGTCACAGGCCCGGGACCAGGCCACGCCGGCCTCGCGCCTGACGCGATACCGACAGGTGGCTGCCCCAGGCCCGATCCTGGGCAACGGTCCTGGTCTCGCCCGCCTGGTGGTAGCTTCCCCGCGAAGCCATGACACCCACCGCCTGGGCGGGGCCAGCCCGCCGTCAGCCGGATGGGGGACTACGGCTGGGCCGGTCTACGGAGCCGCGGCATCCATCCGGTGGGGCGCTGCCTCAGGCTGTGAACGTCTTGTCGCCCTTCCAGGTGACGTTCACCGTCCTCAGGCGGAGTTGGAGGGCGTGGTGGAGTGTTTCCTTGAAGTGGCTGATCAGCCAGAGCACGTAGGGGTACGAGTAGCCCTCTTTCATGGTCAGGCCCTTGATGACCAGTTCCTGGCCGCCGTGGGCCGCGACCTCGGCGGCGAGGGCCTTGAGGTTGTCGGGGCGGCCCCACTGCGGCGTGGAGGTGTTGATGTGGATGCTGGCGCCCGCGGTCGCCGCCGAGGGACCGTGTTTGTCGATGGTCTTCTGGGAGGTGGTCGAGCGTGCGGTGAGGTGGAACTGGGAGACTTCCAGGGACATGGTGCCGTTGCTCAACTGGGAGGGCCGGACCATGCAGTTGAGGTGGACTGCCAGGCTGGCCCCGCCGTCCAGGGACACGGTGACCCACTCCGAGATCATGTTCAGGCCGAGGTTTCCCTGCTCGCCCCGGCGGAAGCGGAACTCGTCCACCCGTAGCCCGTCGAAGACCTGTTCCAGGAACAGCATGGGGTTGCTCCGGGCGAGTTCCTCGTCGGAGTGGACGAGGGGCTCGTCGGTGGTCAGGTAGGTGACGGGCTGCGGGCCCAGCCGCGTCTCGTCGGCGGGTTTCCGCTGCAGGGTGCGCAGGACGGCGGCGTTGCCCGCGCTGCCCTGGAACTCCGGGGTGCTGCCGACGCGGTCGGATTCGAAGGAGCTCCGCCGCTGCACGGCGTGCCCGTGGTGGTGCGAAACGGAGTCCGGGGCGGGGCCGTGGGTGTGCCGGTGCTCGCTCATCGGCTCGGACATCACCCGCCGCGCGGTGGCTTCGGCTTCGCGCTCGAAACGGTCGGACGGGTCGCTGACCTTGAGGCCATTGCCGTGGTCCGTGCCGGCGACCGGGCCGTTCCGCTGCTGGATGACGTGCGTGAGTTCGTGCGCGAGGGTGTGCCTGTCGGCGCCGCCGTCGCCAATGACGACGTGGCTGCCCGAGGTGTAGGCGCGGGCGCCCACTTCCGCCGCCGAGGCTCGTGCAACCGTGTCCGTGTGGAGGCGAACGTCTGAGAAGTCCGCGCCGAGCCGGGCTTCCATCTCGGTGCGCGTGCTGTCGTCGAGGGGACGACCCGGGGAGCGTAGGACGCCGGGAACGGTGGAGCGCTGTACAGGTTGCCCGGTTTGCCGGTGGCCGCAGCCGGCACTGTGCCGGTGTCGATCCTGGGCCCAGGGGTGTCCGGCCTGGCGGAGCAACTGGACGACCGCCGCGTTGCCGGCACTGCCCTGGAGGGCCAAGAGCGGGGGGAGCGGTGTCGCGGCGCGGCCGGTAGGCGTGCGGGCCCCTGACCGGCTGTTCTCCGCCTCGTTGCTCCTTGCACTGTCGTTCGCGTGCATGGTCTTCCTCCCGTGTCGTCTCCACCGGCGCTGATGCCCGCCCTTGCCGCGTATCACCGACCTCCGCAACGGACACGGCACCGGCACAAGGGAGTGGGGGCCGACGATACGTCCCATGATGGGACGTTAGGGCATTTCGCAGTTCCACCGCGGTGGAACGGCTCTCCTCGGCCTGATCTCGACCCTGCACGAAGGTCTGCCGCAGTGCATGCCGGATTTACTGCGGCAGTGCCGAACGGGCGGGGCGGCGTGATGACCGAACCGGTGACCGAACTCGGGAGCGGGGGCCGCTCCGCCCGCCGCGCGCCCCAGTCGTGCCGCTGTCCGCCCCGCCGTCGTCGTACACCGCGGCAGTCGAGCGGTACCTCACCGGTGCGGGCATCGCGAAGTCCTCCGCGCGGATCCGGTGTGGTCCTGTCCAAAAGGCAGTCAGAAAGGCGCACACGGCCGCCAGCTCCGTTCCCACGCCGCCCGACGTCACACGCTGCGCACCGACCGGCAGCGTCCACCGCGTCACGATGCGATCGCCCTCCACGCCCTGCGCTGCGCACACCTCGTCCGGGTCCAGGATGTAGAACCCCGACGTCACCCCCCACGAGTAGGCGCCGAACGAAACCGCCGCAGCCATGACGGCAACCAGAACGCAGGTAGCGACACCCGACAGGTGCCCGACGCTTCTCCATTCCTGGGCAGACTTGGCCCGCACAAGATCGGTTCCGCCTCTCCTCCCGAACCACGTTGCGGCGAAGACACAGCGCCACACGGCCTCCGCCGATCCGCCTGAACGTACGGCTCATGGCGGCGCCACCTTCTTGGCGAGTCCCGCCGACCAGAGCGCTCGGGCACAGCCCGAAGAAGCCGAAACGCGGGGCGCCCGGGCGGTGCGCGTCTTAACCAGTGGCGTCGGCAAGGATCACACGGTGGGCATGTGTCGCCGCTGCGAGCAAGGCCTCGTCGAGCATCATCTCGCCATCCCGTGTGGAGTCGTTGACCGGGATACGGGTGCGCCGGTCGATCAGGGCTGCAAGTTCCGGAAGCGCGGGCAGCGCGTGGCGGCCCATCCGGGCAAGGCCCTTCGCGTAGTACTCGCCCACGCTGTAGTCGTCGAGGTGGGGTGTCATGAGGGGAATCAGGCGTGCGGCGGAACGAGGGCCGGCGTGCCTCAGCCACAGCGGAGCACACAACGCCTGCATGGGTCCGGGCCGGGCAAAGGTGAGATTGTGCAGCTGGGCTGCTTCTCGGAACGTCAGTGGGCCTGCGTCCAAGAGGGCTCCGAAGAGTTCAGGGGCGTGACGCAGACGCCTGATACCCACAGGCTTCGCCTGAAGGACCGCGGCAGCAGTGGTGGCCTCGAAGAAGGGCGGCGGGTTGCCGGAAGACCGGCGGACCCGGGGAGACACAGTGAAGGGTGCCGTGGCCGTCAGGTCGCTGTGGACGCGCATGGCTGCTTCCGAGAGCGAGGCCGTGGTGAGGGCTTCGGCCATGGCAGGGCGGAGTTCCCGTGATGCGTGGCGGACGAGGAGCGGCAGGAGTTCGACCGGGGCCGCCCGCCAGTCGTGGCATGCCTCGCGGGCCAGGTCGGCGCCGATGTCCCGGGTTGCGGGATCGTCGAGGAGCCGTGCCACGAGGGCATAGACGTGCTGTTCGCGTCCCAACCGGTACAGAGTCCATCCCCAGCGCTGCCCCACACGCTCCAGATAGCGCGAAGCTCCTGGGGCGTCGGTGAGGAGCGCCGTATCGAGTGCGGGCCACTGACCGGCAGGGGCGGCCGCCAGGGTTCTCAGATGGGCGAGGAAACGGACGGACGGCTGGGGGTCGTTGCGCAGGTGCGTGACGGAGTCCCCGAGCAGGTCGGCCAGGGTGGTGCGAACGATCGGGTCGGTGCGTTCAGCCAGAGCCTGGAGCCCGATGTTCCGGTCTCCCGCGCGTATGACGAGCCGTGCGGCCCGGCGCCGCACCTCTTCGTCCTCGTCGGTGAGACGGGTGATTGCCGTTTCTGCGGCCTCGGGCCAGGGATGCGCTGCGCAGTCGGACGCGAGGAGGTCCAGCGACTCGCGGCGCACGAACACATTGCCCGTACGGGCGAGGTGGAGCAGCCGGAGGGGTATCGGGCCGGTGCGGTCGGCACGGATCGCGTCGAGGACTGCGATCCGGGACGGATGGGCGGGCGCTGTGGCCTGGCCGGCGGCCACGACCCGGTCCAGCCAGTTCACCGGAGGCGGCGGTGGCCGCCCTTCCGCGCGGAGATGTCGCTCATGCGGCTGATGCTGCCATGCCCGACCGGCTCGGGGCCACGGGGTTTGCGGGATCCGCTCCGGCGGCGGCTCCGCAGCGGGGTCGGCCGTTCCACGGCATCCACCCGCACCGACCTTCTTCCCTTTGGAGCGGGGGCTGAGGCGGATGCCGAAGCTGGCCGACAGACGTACGTCCTGGCCATCGCGAGCTCCATGACACCGCACAAGCCGCCCGGGGCAGGCGCACCCTCGCGGCGTGCATCGAAGACCTGTATGCCTGGGCCCGCGAGTACCAGGACGAGAGCCGGCCCCAGGACACCCCGAACTACCTCCTCACCGGATGCACCCCCCTCGTACGCGAGAGCGGCAACGGCGAGCGGCTCACGGCCCTGATAAAGAACCCGCAGCGTCATCTCGCCCGGCTCGGCGACGCCCGTCGGGCCAGGGCCCCGGCCGGCGCCTCAGGGCACTCCGCTGACAGGGCCCTGAACCTGGCCGGCGTGTCCCGCGTATTGCCCATGGGACACGAGCGGGCAACCGACGCTGCCCGAGCAGGAGAGTGGGCGCGTACGGCGCTGCGGGAGGCCGGCCACCACGGCTACGCCGCCGATGAGGCGGAGGCGGCGGCCTTGCCGGTAGCGCTCGCCACCACGTTGCTCCCCCTCCGTGTCCTCCCCGGTCGAGTCCGCTCTGCTGCTCCCCACACCCCCGGGGATGGCTCCCGGGTTGCCCGATGTGGGCTGCCCCGAACGCCCGCGGCGCCGCGGCCGGTACGCACGCCGGGAGCAGGTCCCTTCTCTCCGCTGAGACGCCTCTGGGCGATCTCGCCAGTGATTGTCGCGGGGCGGTTGTTCATGCGCGCGGTCCTGGCGCGCACGCGGTGCGCCGCGGTCAGGGGCGGAGGACGGATTGAGGCGTTGACCTCCGCGGGAGCCGAGATCGGAGGGCGGAATCCGGTCAGTTCCTCGACTCGGTCGAGGAGGTGGGGAGTCGGTTCGAGGCAGAAGCCACGGGCGATGGCTTGGAGGAGCATTGTGATCGCGGCGGCCAGGATCTGTGGGGGCATGGACGGCCGCCCGTTCGCCGACGGATACATGTCCGCGAACATTGCCGCAGGGAACAACCGGCCCCGATGTTCGGCCAGGAACGCGAACACATTCCCTAGCGGGATCAACTCCCGGCAGACCTCCCAGACATCCGGCCCGACTGCCTCCCCGACCCACTCCCCTTGCACCACAACAACGAGTCTGGCCCCGCCACCGATGGCGGTTTCTAGCGGTCGTTGCAACACGTGGTCGGTTGTCTAGGCCGCGAGCAGTTTATGCAGGCGCTCGGCTGGGGTTTCCCAGCCGAGCGTTTTGCGTGGGCGGCCGTTGAGTTCGGCTGCGACGGCGGCCAGGTGCTCGGGGGCGTGAACGGCCAGGTCGGTCCCCTTGGGGAAGTACTGTCGCAGCAGACCGTTGGTGTTCTCGTTCGAGCCGCGCTGCCAGGGACTGGCCGGATCGCAGAAGTAGACCGGGATGCCGGTGGCGACGGTGAACGAGCCGTGGGCGGCCATCTCGCTGCCCTGGTCCCAGGTCAGCGAGCGCACCAGGTGGCCGGGCAGCGTCTGGACGGTCTCCACCAGGGCGTCACGGACGTGTTCGGCGGTGCGGCCATGGGGCAGTTGGAGGAGCATCACGTAGCGGGTGGCGCGTTCGACCAGGGTGCCGATCGCGGAGGCGCCGTCCTTGCCGATGATCAGGTCACCCTCCCAGTGGCCGGGAACCGCACGGTCCTCGGCCTCGGCCGGGCGTTCGCTGATCATGACCATCGGGGTGGCGAACCGTGGCTGGCGGCAGGCCGCTTGGCGGTGGGGCTTGCGGCGAGCGCGCCCGGTGCGCAAGGCGGCGGCCAGCTCGCGGCGGAGCTCGCCGCGTCCTTGGACATAGAGGGCCTGGTAGACCGTCTCGTGGGCCACGTGCATCTCCGGCCGCTCGGGGAACCTGTCCCGCAGAGCCTGGCAGATCTGCTCCGGGCTCCACTTCTTGTCCAGGTGGTTCTGGATGAAGTCCCGCAGCTCAGAGCTTTGGCCGATCTTCCCGGGCTTGGGTCGGGGCCGGCGGGCATCCGCGCGGGCCTGCGCCGCGTGGGGGCGGTATTGGCCGTTACCGGGGTGCCGGTTGCGCTGGATCTCCCGGCTGACCGTCGAAGGGCTGCGGCCCAGCTCGGCGGCGATTGCCCGGACGGTGGCCTTCTCGCGCAGCCGGTCGGCGATGTGGATCCGATCGGCCCCGCACAGGTACCGGGACGGCCCGTCCTCCGGCAGAGGGGCGTGGATCGGCGGATACGCCTTCAGACCGCCCGACGCGTTACGGCCGTTGCGCCACCGCTTACCGGTTCGAGAGTTGATCCCGACGCGTCTGCACGCTTCCTGGCTGCTCAGACCCTGGTCCATGAGCCGGAAGTATTCCTCCCGCTCACGGACCAGGATCCTGCGGCCCTGCGGCGCCATCCGGTTCTCCCGGATCTCGAACATCGCACCCCTTGAGCTGGGGTGTTGCAACGATCCCTAGAACCTAAGGATGCGGCGGGGCCAGAACCCAACATCTTCATCAGTCTTCTAGGCCGTCCAGGCCCTCCGCCCGAGCCGACCGGCCCGGTCCGTCAGGCGTCGCGCACCTGCTCCATGGCGACGGACCGGCTCCCTTTCACCGGGCCGGTTCGCCGCCGTTCCCCTCGTGGGCGGGTGCGACGTGCGGTCAGCGCGCGGCGGGCGCGGCCAGGCGCTGGAGGTGGTAGGTCAGGCCTCCGAATACGCTGTCCCAGCCGCTGGTACCGGCCAGGTAGAGCGAGCCGTCGGGCGTGGTGGCCAGCATGTCCACTCCGTTCATACCCTCCTGGATGCCGCTGACGGCCTCCCATGCGCTGCCGGTCCAGCGGACCAGGTTCGCACGGCCCGAGACCCCCAGGTGGACCTGGCCGCCGTACACGGCCAAGGAGTTGGCGAAGCCGCCACCCGGGACGTCGCGGCGGGTCCAGGCGGTGCCGTCCCAGTGGATGACGTACGCCCCGGTGCGCGGCTCGCCCAGGCCCCTCTCGTCCAGGATGTACCCCGCCACCCAGACGTCGTTGGGGCCGTTGCTCTTGACGTCCTTCAGCAGGGTGCTGACCTTGGCCGTCGCCGGAACCGGGACCTCCGTCCACCGGTTACCGTCGTAGTGGAGGGCGAGCGCCTGGAGACGGTCGTTGGCGGTACCGCCCGCGCTGCGGTAGCCGACGGCCCAGATGTCGTTCTCCGCCCGTACGTCGATGCTGTCGAGACCGCCGTGGATCTGGTCGAACTTGGTGGTGTTCCAGGACGTCCCGTTCCAGTGCGTCACCGTCGGGGTCGAGCCGGGGTCCTTGCGGGAGTTGCCGACCGCCCACAGGCTGTTGCGGCTGACGGCCTCGGCCGCCGTGAGTTCGAGGCGCTGGGTGTCCGGGCTGAGGTTCCCCGACCACTTGGTCCCGTCATAGTGGTTGACCCGGAAGACACCGGTGCTCGTGTCCACGCGGCCGATGGCCCAGAGATCGTTGGGGGCGGTGCCGGTCAGCGTGGTGATGCTCGCGTCGGCCGGCGGTGTCAGCGCCTTCCAGGTGCTCCCGGCCTTCTGCCACAGCTTTTCCGACATCCTGCAGCTGCCACAGGTGCCCCGGCGCATCTTGACGAAGGCGTTCTCCGCATCGAACGGGAGTATGTACGCGGCCCCCCTGTCGCCGTCGACGGGCTGGGGCAGCGTCTCCCAGACCGGTGCCGCAGCGTTCGCCGGCGCTGCTGCCAGCGCGATGCCGACGAGGGCGGTCACCGCAGCCGCACGCAAGGTGCGGCCGACGTTCCTGATCATCTTCTTCTCCAGGTTCACAGTGGTACGAATGGGCCGGTTCCGGTGCCGGGTCACGGCAGGAAGCCCTCGAATCGCACGCCGGGGTCCCTCGCGCAGCCTCCGGCCCGACGGGGCTCAGCCCACGGCACGGTGTCGGAGGTGGGCGTGAACACGCCCTCGGCAACGGGAGTTCGACTCATCGGAAATCAGGTCGCGCAGCGAGACGTGCAGCGCCGTGCCGGGCACGGCTGTGTGCCGCCCGACTGCGCAGCTCGGTGGCCGAGGCGCGGGCGCCCGCGCAACCGTGTCATCGGCCGGCACGCCCACCGGGGCGGAGCCGGCGGCGTAGTGTCACCCCCGCACCTTGGTCGCGCTGAACCCTCGACATACCGGTACGAATTCTGATTGCGCAACCTATCCGGCAGCTATGCCGAAAATATCCCGGGGCTTTCGCCCCGGTATCCGACCGGGCGGGGGTTGAGGCGTGCGAGCACTGGGCCGTCTCTTTCGGATCTTGCCGGGCCCGCGCCGCCCGGCGCCGCGCCTCGCCGCGTTGTCGGAGCGCCGCGGTACGTCCAGTGCAACGGCACTCCTCCGCCCAGGGGGCACCTCCCAGCGGTAGCTGGGGAGATGCACGGCACCGGACGAAGCGGGCCCGGCAAGATCCGAAAGAGACGGCCCGGTGACGCGAGTCAGAGATTCGGTGGCAGTACGCGGCGACTTTGTCGAGGATCTCGTCGGCGGTCTTTGTCCAGACGAAGGGTTTGGGCTGTTCGTTCCAGTCGGCGAGCCAGGCCCGGATGTCGCGTTCGAGGGCCTGGACGGAGCGGTGGACGCCGTGTTTGAAGCAGATGGACATGATCGGCTTCTACCGGGAGATGGGCCCGGAGAACGAGGACGTCTTCCGCGAGCCCATCGGGGACAGGGTGCGGGACCGGGCGCCCTACCCCCTGCCTGCTATCAAGCGGTACCTCGACGCCGGACATCCCATCTTCGACATCATGGAGATGACGTCCGACGTGATCGGGGGCGCGTTCCGAGTGCCTGGCGGCTCGTCCCTGCTGACCGACGGGCGCTTCGTGTGGCGGGCGGACCTCTGCGTACGTCGAGCGCTACTACCTCGACCTGGCGTCGGAGTTCATCGAGTTCGCGGGCGCGCACGCGTTCGCCGTACCCGCCGTTGAGCGGGCGGTGCTGGTAGAACTCTCGATCGCCGCGTCGGACTCCCTCGGCTTCCGCGTGGCCGGCGGCGAGGGACCCGCTTCGTAGGACGGCGGACACGGCCAGCGGGTGTGCGGCATTCCATGGCACGCACCCGGGCCCGGTGAATGCACCGAGGGCTCAAAGACGAGTGATTCCGAGGGCCTGGTCGGTGGTTGTAGGCGATCAGCGATCGGGTGATCGGTGTTCCGTTGGCCGGTTGTGCCAGATGGCTGCGGGCGGGGTGAGGATGCGTTGTCCGACGCGGGTCAGGACTCCGGCTGGGGTCTTGGCTCCGTGGCGTTCGAGGTCGAGCTGGCCTTTGAGGGAGTCATTGACCGACTCGATCAGCTGCCGGATCGGCTTGAGCAGATGCTTGCCCGGCCGGGGTTCGCGGTTGCGGTAGCGGCCATGAAGGCGCCGAGGGTCTGGAGACGTAGCCCTTGTCGCCGATGACAGTTGGCCCGGGACGGGTGCCCAGCAGGCCGGCGCCCTGGGTGAGCACCCGGCGGCGGCACGACCAGTCGACCAGGGCGATCGGGCCGCCGGGACGGGCCGGTATGTTGTCCGGCTGCAGGTCCCGGTGCAGCAGCGCGGTTCCCTCGGCCGCGTCCTGCCAGCCCTGCTCAAGACCGGCCAACTGCTCACCATCCGGGGATGTCCTCCAGGCACAGCCACCACCAGTCCCGCTCTCCTCGGGCCGGACCTGCACAACACCCCAGGTCCCACCCCGTTGGGAAGAACTCGGGTGACGGTGACTTCATCGGCGTACTGCGGCGCGAACGGATGCCCGGCGTCCATGTGCCCGTACGGTGGCCCCACGCCCAAGCCGAGCACACGACAGTGCCCTCGCTGACCGTGGCTCTGGACCGTGGTGGGGACAGCTGCCAGTACCCGGGTGCGCCCTGGCGACTGATCGTCGCCCCACGGCGGGAGGCGACGTGGCGCCGGCCTCCGGCCGCTACCTCGCGATCCTGGCGAACGCCGTCTACCACGGCGAAGCCCGCCGCTGGATCATGCCCCTGCGCGCCCTGGCCGGAACGCCTGGAGGAACCCTGACCAAGCCGGGCAAGGTGGATTCCAAGGGAGAGCTCGCCTATGACCCCGTCGTCGACTCCATGTACGCAGGACTGGCCCGACCGCGGGGTTGACAAGTGCGTTCCACCACACCACCCTTTCACTAATTGATTAGTGAAAGGGTGGTGTGGACGTGCTCGAGTACCGCATCGACCGGCACAGCGGCATGGCCACGTACCTGCAGATCGTCCAGCAGACCAAACAGGCCCTGCGCCTCGGCCTGCTCAAGCCCGGTGACAAACTCCCCACCGCCCGCGAGGTCGTGGAAGCCACCGCCATCAACCCCAACACCGTCCTGAAGGCCTACCGCGAGCTGGAACGCGAAGGCCTCGTCGAGGCGAAACGGGGCCTGGGCACCTTCATCCGCGCAGCCCTGGGCAACGACCCGGCAGCCTCCCCGCTCCGCGCGGAACTCGCCGACTGGGCGCGCCGGGCGCGGGAATCCGGGATGGACCGGGACGACGTCGCCGCACTCTTCACTTCCGTACTGGAACAGCAGTTCAAGGGGGACGCCGAAACATGACGGACAGTGTGATCGAAGCGACGGGCGTCGGCCTGCGCTACGGACGACGGCGGCAGGGGGTCTGGGCCTTGCGCGACTGCTCCTTCCGCGTTCCGGAAGGCAGCATATGCGCGCTGGTCGGCCCCAACGGGGCAGGGAAGTCAACCCTGCTGCTGCTCGCCGCCGGGCTCGTCCGCCCCACCGAGGGCACCCTGCGCACGCAACCGCGCGAGACCCTCGCGTACGTCGGCCAGGACAAGCCGCTCTACCCGCAGCTCACCATCGCCGAGACCCTCCGCACGGGCAGCGAACTGAACCCGCGGCACTGGGACGCGGGCACGGCGCAGCGCATCATCGAGGCCGGCGGCCTCGCCCCGCACGCCCGGATCCGTACCCTGTCCGGCGGCCAGCGGACCCGCGTCGCCCTCGCCCTCGCCCTCGGCAAGCGCCCCCGCCTGCTCCTCCTCGACGAGCCGATGGCGGACCTCGACCCGCTCGCCCGTCACCAGCTCATGGGCGAACTCATGGCCGACGCAGCCGAGAACGGCACCTCGGTGGTGATGTCCTCGCACATCATCGGCGAGCTGCGCGAAGCCTGCGACCACCTCCTCCTCGTCAACGGCGGCCGCATCCGCCTCGCCGGCCCCATGGACGAGATCCAGGCCGCGCACCGGCTGCTCACCGGCCCCGCCACGGCCGTCACCGACCTCGCCGGGCACACCGTCGTCGAGACCCGGACGACGGGCCGTACGGTGACCGCACTCGTGCGCCCGCAGGGCCCCGTCGACGGCCACACCTGGCAGACGGACGACCCCACCCTGGAGGAGCTGGTCCTCGCCCACCTGCGTGTCCCGGACGCCCCGCCCCTCACCCTCGACGACACCTTCACCACCGCGGGAGCACAGGCATGAACGCACTGGCACTGAAGGGTCCGTACCGGGCCGTGGCCCGCCTGCACCGGCGCGCACTGTGGGCCCTGCCCGTCCTGGCGGTGGTCAGCCTCGCCGTGGTGATCGGCCTGCGCGTATGGGCGGCCCCGGGACCCGACGCCGCTCCCTACTCCGGCTACGGGTTCCTGCGGATCGCCATGGAGTACGCGGGCCGCGGCCTGCTGTTCCTGCCGGCCCTCGTGGGAGCCTTCGTGGCCGGACCGCTGATCGCCCGCGAATGGGAGAGCGGCACCTGGCGGCTGGCCCTCACCCAGTCCGCCGATCCCGAGGCATGGCTCGGGGTGAAGGTCCTCCTGGCGGTGGCCACCGCCGGCCTCGGCTCGGCCGCGCTGATCGGGATCTACCGGATCGGCTGGACCCGCGTGGCCCACACCCACCGGCTCACCTGGGCCGACCCCGGCGCGTACGAGGCCTCCGGCCCCGTCCTGGTCGGATACTGCCTGCTCGCCGTGGCCCTCGGCGCACTCGTCGGACAGCTGGTGCGGCGCACCCTCGCCGCGATGGCCGTGACCGGCCTGCTGACCGGAGGGGTGATGCTGGTCGTGCGCTCCCTGCGCTGGTCCGTGCTGCCCGTCGAGATCACCACCATGCCGCTCTCCGGCAACCTCGCACAGAAGGCGCCCGCCTCCGCGTTCATCACCGACTCGGGCCTGCTCACCGGCTCGGGCGAACGCCTCCCGGGGTACGTCTGCTGGGAACGGACCATGAGCCTGAGTAACTGCCCCGCGGACATGGACGTCACCGGGTGGTACACGGAGTTCCACCCGGCCTCGCACTACTGGCCCACCCAGCTCATCGAAACCTCGATCGCCCTCGCCCTGGCCGCCCTCGCCCTCTACGCCGCCTTCCGGCTCGTCCGCACCGGCCGGGCCTGACCACGGCTGCGCCCCTCCGCTGCGCGTTGACCGAGGACCATGCCCTGACCACGGTGACGGCCATGGACCCCGACGAAGCCCACCTGGACGACACGCAGCTGATCGAGTGGTGCGGCGGCGGACCGGCCGTATGGTCCCCGAACACCCACGGAACGGGCCCGTACTCCTGACGACGGAAGCAGGCGGGCAACGACAGGGGAAAGCGAAGATGGCCCGCACCCTGCTCTCTCTTGGGGACGGGCCATCAACGGCTACCAAGGCTGTCAGCGAACCCACCGCCCATCACAGGCCGGTTGGATCCAGGTCATGAAATTGCTCAACACCCTTGGCAGATCAGACGTGCGTGGCCGGCGAGCGAGCGGCGGAGCTGGTCGCTGACTGTCTCGGGTGTCGGCGACCACAGCGCCGTCCAGTGCGCGGCGCAGCTCGGCGGCGGGGGTGCTCTTGTTGCCGCCGAACGGTGGCCGTTGAGGCAGACGGTCAGGGGCTCTCTCTGGTCGCGGTGACGGCCTGTTCCCGTTCGGTGGGGGCCGGGAGGCGGGTGTCACGGCCCGGCCACCGGAACACCAGGCGCGAGTACGGCTTGTCCAGGACGTCGCCCGCAGGCAGCAGACGGTCGGGGCTTCCGGCCGGATGGACCGCGAGTTCAGGGTCGGCGCCGCCGCGCACGGTGCGGTCCCAGGCGCGGACGGTGGCCACCAGCTCCTCGGCCAGCTGCGGTGCCCGGTCGCCGAAGGCGTGCACGAACCACTCCCACTCCCGGCCCGCCGGGTCGTCTGCATGGCGGGTCTGCACGGGGATGAGGTAGGCCAGGGAAGCGTCACGGAGGATCGCCGGCGCGTCGCTGCCCTGTGCGATCCGGGTGGCGCCGGTACCCTTCTCCGCGCGTGCGGCCAGGCGGCAGAAGCCCTGCAGGGTGGTGGCCGTGTACAGCTGGAGCGAGCCGAAGTAGAAGGCGACCCCCATGGTCACCCCGGTGGCGGACTCGTGGCGGGGTCCGCGCAGCGCGTCCTCCAGCCCTTCGACGCCGCGAGGGTCACCGTCCTCGAAACGGATCTGCAACTCGCCGTCGAGGAGTTCGACGGACGGTGCCGTACGGGCGCGGATGCCTTGGGCCGGGACAAATCCGCAGGGGGTGAACTTCCGTGCGTGCAGCACATCACCGCGCCGTTCGAATGCGATGGCCCTGGTGTAGCCGCCGATCTCCAGCGGCAGGACAAGGCGCCCGCCCTCGGCGACCTGTTCCCGCCAGGCCGGGGCGATGTCCCAGGTGTTGTAGGTGATGATGCTGGCGTCGAACCCGCCTCGGGGGACCAGGTGGGTGGGAGCGCCCAGGGCTGCGTCGCCCTGGAACGCCGTGACGCGTCCGCTGCCGGCTTCCGTGGTGAACCGTTGGGTGCGGTGCACGACGTACGGGTCGATGTCGCCGGTGACGACCCGGCCGTCCGGGCCGGCGACCGTCGCGATCAGCTCGGCGTTGTAGGCGCCGGAGCCGGCCTCGAACACGATGGCGCCCGGCCGCAGCAGAAGGCTTTCGATCATGTCGGCTTGTAGCCAGGCGGCAGATACCGAGCTGGTCGCCTGCCCGTCCTCGTCCTGGCGGGTGACGACGGCCCGGTCTCTTGCGTCGTACGCCGTGCTCAGGTTCGTCTCCGGCGCGTACCGGTGCCGGGGCACCGTCCGCAGCGCTTCTTGGACCGCCGGGGAGGGTGCCCAGCCGCCGGAGATGACGGTGTCGGCCATCGTGCGGCGCAGGCGTTCGGCTTCGGCGGGTTCGCCGGGCACGGAGGGCTGGTCGACGGCGACCGGGTAGGCGTGGACCGGTGGCAGACCGGGAAGGACGCCGGGCCAGATCGCGCCCAGAGCGTGCGCGGCCGGTGTGAAGACGTCGCCGAGGCAGGCCAGGCCGTGCAGGTCGTGGAACTCCCACCGCTCGAAGAGCGTCGGTTCGCGGTTGGTGAGGGTGCCTGACCAGGCGGTGATGCGGACGACCGCGGTGAGGCGGGGCGTGCCGTGGCTGTCGTCGGCGAGCATCGTCACCACGTGGGCGTCGGCGGCCGAGGCGGTCAGGCCGGTCTCTTCGGCCAGCTCCCGTACCGCCGCGGAGGCGAAGTCCTCCGGGCCGGTCGTCTTGCCGCCCGGTAGTTCCCACATGCCCTGGGTGGATCGGCCGAGCAGGACCCGGCCGGCTGCGTCGGTGACGACTGCGAGGGCGCCGGTCAGGGCGTGGCCGGTGGTCGGAGGTTTGTCGGCGGCGGTGGTGTCGCGGTGGCAGGGGCCGCGAAGGACGAGGACGGTGAGCTCGTCCGCTTCCAGTCGGGTGGCTTGCTTCCAGCCGCCTGTGAGCCGGGCGATTTCGTCTTCGTCGAGAGCGATGTCGCGTCGCTGGGCAGGGGTGTGGGCGGCGGTGGGCGTGATGACCACGAGCGCGCCGCCGTTGCGCAGTCGCTCGCCGAGGGAGTGCAGGACGCGGCTGCGGTCGCCCAAGAACGGGTAGACCAGGCGCAGGGTGATGAGGTCGTAGCCGGCGGCGTGCAGCTCGGCGGGGTCGTCGCGTTCGATGTCCAGCTGTAGCCAGCGCACGCCCCCGGCGTCCTGGTGCTCTGCGCGGGCCCGGGCGATCGCGCTGTCGGCGTAGTCGATGGCGTCCACCGCGTAGCCGAGTGAGGCGAGGTGGGCGGCGAGTTCTCCGGTGCCGCAGCCCACGTCGAGGGCCCGTCCCCCGTCGTCGGGGGCAGGGGTGTGCTCGGCGAGCACGGCCCGCTCGGCGTCCCCCAGCTTCTGGAAGCCCTTGCCGTCGGTGTAGTGCTGCTGCCACTCCTCGCGGGCGGTGTATCCCACGGTGCTGCTCCTCCACAGGTCGGGTTCGGTGATTGGTGTGCTGGTCACGGGCGGCGGGTGGTCCGGTACCGGGCCAGGGTGCGGTGGCGCCAGCACCGGGAGCGCCATGGCGGTGATGGAGCTCCCGGCGACGCTGGCGGTCTGGCCGGTCAGGTAGTGGCGGAAGTCGCGGTGTCGGCCTACCGGTGGGGGCGCGGTGGCATCAGGCGAGGCGGTCACGGAGCACCTCCTGCCGGGCCTGGCGCGGGGCGGGCAAACGGTCCCAGCCCAACTCCGTGTACGGGCGGCCGGCCCGGATCCCCTCGATCGCCGCGCGGGTGTACGGGACGACCTCGGTCGGAAGGTCCTGCGGGTCCCACCAGCGCCACTGCGTGCACCGGTCGGGTTCCAGGACGTCCGGGGTGCCGGCCCAGGACCGGGCCCGGAAGACGAGCCCGATCCTGGGCCGTGCACCGGGGGCATCGACGAGGTGGATCGTGTGGACGAGCTCGACGTCGCCGGGTGCGATGGTGAGGCCGGCCTCTTCCTTCGCTTCCCGGATCAAGCAGTCGATGGCTGCTTCTCGCTCGCAGTGGCCGGCGAGGAAGTGCCACGTGTTCGGCGCGAAGGACGAGTCGGGGTGGCGCAGGCCGAGGAGGACCCGGCCTTCCTCGTCTTCGAGGTGGAGGTGGACACCGACGATGTGGAGTTCGGTCCCCGCCGGGGCCTCGCCCGGCAGCGGACGAGCAGCATCGGGCGGTCCGCCCTCGGCCGGGTGCTCGACCGCATGGCGGCGGATCAGGTCCCCGAGGCCGGGAGTCAGGCGGAGCCGGTCGAGCACGTCCACGGTGAACCACCGCAGCAGGACACCCTCGCGCAGTTCTACCGTGTCCGGGTCACCGGTCCACAGGCCCGCGTAGACCTGGATGGGCACGGCCAGGCCGTCGACGCTCGTCGCCTCCTCCACGGCGTACGGGGTCAGGTCGGCCGGCTCCAGGCCGGGGGCTTCCTCGGCGAGCTCCCGGCGCAGGGCCGCGTCCAGGTCGCGGTCGCCCGGTTCACGGCCGCCGCCGAGCAGGGCCAGCGTCCACGGCTCCCAGATCCCTTCACGGCCGTCTCGCAGGTGAAGGAGGTAGCGGCCACGACCGTCGTGAACCAGGGTGGAGGCATTGACGGGCTCGGGCCGCCCGTCAAGCCCCGCGGCCTCGGCAGCCAGGAGCTTGGCCCGCAGCATCGGAGACGTGACGTCGGCGAACGGCAGCCACTGCGCCCCGGCGACCTCCTCGTCCTGCAGATCCAGAGGGGGCGGCGCCGAGGCCGCGAGGTAGAAGGCGAAACGGATGTCGAAGTGCTGGTGCGCGGGTTCGCCCTTGCCCGGGCTGGCATCGACGCCGTGGACGTCGATGCTGATCGGCGCCTCCAGGAACTGGGGGGTCGGACACAGGTCCCCGGGGCGCAGGCCGGTCTCCTCGCACAGTTCCCGCACGGCCGCTGCCAGGAGGGTCCGGTCGTCCTCGATGTGACCGCCGGGAGTCAGGAGCAGTCCCGTGGCCCGGTGCCCGATGTGCAGCACGCGCCGGTCACGGTCGATGACGGCCGCGCTGCAGGTGATGTGGCCAGGCAGCGTGGCACGGCTCGTCGGGGCGTCGGCGCCGTCCAAGAGGGACAGCAGCCCGGCCAGCGCGGTCCGCTCCCGCGGGTACCGGTGCAGATACGCAGCGACCGTCGCGCGGATGTGGGAACGGGTGGGCGGCACGTCATCACCTCGGGACAGCACGGGGCGGGCGGAGGGGTACGGTGCCGCGGGCGAACCGCAGCCGGCCCGGGCATCGCGGCGGGTCATGTCCGAGTCCCGCGCTGCTCGCCGTCCGGTTCGGACGTCACCTGGTAGGACAGCAGCTGCTGGAACAGGCCCGGCTGCTGAGCGAGTTCGGCGTAGGTGCCCTCCTGGACGATCTGACCCTCGTCGAGGACGACGATCCGGTCGGCGATGGCGATGTTCGTGATGCGGTGGGTCACCAGCAGCACTACTCGGTCCCGGGCAAGGTCTCGAAGCCGCTGGAAGATGCGGAACTCGGCGCGGGGATCGAGGTTCGCGGTCGGCTCGTCGAGCACCAGCAGCCCGGCGTCCCTGAAGAACGCCCTGGCCAAGGCAATGCGCTGCCACTGCCCGCCGCTCAGTTCCTCCCCGTTGAGCCACTCGCGGGCCAGCAGTGTGTCCAGGCCGGCTCCGAGTTTCTCGACGACCTCGTCGGCGCCGGCCGCCGCGCACGCCTCGCGCACCGCAGCGTCGCCGCGGGCCGTGGGCTGCCCCAGATTCACGTTCTCGCGCACGGTCAGCGGCCAGCGCGCGTAGTCCTGGGGCACCAGAGCGACCTGCTGCCACAACGCCTGCGGATCGATACCGCCGGTGGGGACACCGTCCCACAACACCCGCCCGTCCGTGGGCAGGTACAGGCCGCTGACCAACTTCGACAACGTCGACTTGCCGGACCCGTTGAAGCCCACCAGGGCGGTGACCTCACCCCGGCGCAAGGTGAGCGACACCCCGGACAGCGCATCGCAGTCCTTCCCCGCGTAGCGGTGGGTGACCGACTCGACTTCGATCGTCCTCGGTGGCGCCGCGCCGCGCGGGCCGCGCCGCATGCGGAACCCGCCCGCCTTGTCCAGGAACCCGCTCCAGTCGTCCATGTACAGACCCGTGCGCACGGCGCGGGCCCCCACAGCCACCAGCCCGTGCACCGACTGGCCGACCGTCTGCAGTGCGAAAACCGCAGTCCCGGCGTGTCCGACGCTGATGCGACCCGTGGCCAGCAGCCACACGACCGCCGCCCAGACCACCGCTGACCCGAGGCCGCCGCACAGCGCGCCGACCAGGGACATGCGGGCGCCCTTGTCGGCCGCTGCGCGGTCCTCGAGGTTGATCCGGGCGACCGTCTGCCGGTACCGGCCCGAGAGGAAGGCGCTCATGGTGCCGGCGCGGATCTGGTCGGCTGCGTCTTTGGTGTAGATGTGCCAGCGCAGCACCGACAGCATCCGCTGGTCGCCGTTGCTGCGCAGGTTGGCCAGGTACCGGACCCGAGCGGCGCTGACCTGGGCCAGGGCCTGGGGCAGGCTGGCCGCCACCAGAAGCGGAAGAAGCACCCAGTGCACCCCGGCCAGCACGATCGCACCGGCGAGGAAGGAAGCGGACGAGGCGATCAGGTCCTGGCCCTCGTCGATCAGGTCACCGGTGACCTGCGCGCCGCGGTCGGCGGCCTCGCGGTCCCGGTTGAAGTCGGGTTCGTCGTAGGCGCACAGCTCCGCCTCGGCGCAGCCGGTGAGCAGCATCTGCTCGGCCTCGCGTGACATCAGCGGACCCAGCCGCGAGGACAGCCAGCTGACGGTGATCCCCAAGAGGGTGCGCATACCTGCAGCGCCGGCCAGCAGGGCCACCGACGGCCACGCCTGAAGGAGCCGCTGGTAGACGTCTCCGCTGCTCAGCAATGCTGTCAGGGTGCCGGCGATGGCGACCAGGCCCAGGGCCTGCATGAGACCGGCGACGGCCTGGCAGAACAGGAGGCCCATGGTCGCCCGCCGGTCGACCTGCCAGGCGAGGGCCAGCGAACGGCGCACCAGCCGCGGCAGGCGCCGGGCCATGTCGCTCATCCGGATGGAGCGGCCGGCCGCTTCCCGGCTCCCGGTCAGGTCGACGTACCGCATCTGTGGCTGAGCGGCGCCCGCCGAGACATCGCCGGGTTCGGCCCCAGCAGAGCCGGTGGCCGGCCCGCTCTCGTCTACGGAGGGTGCAGTCGCAGCGTGTGCCGCCCCCTGGGCGGTCCGCGGCCCCGGCACACTGCCGGCTGATGCATCGGCGGACTCCCTCATGCCGTCCACCTCGTATCCGGTCGCCCTGCCCGGACGCTGGAGCTGAACCGAGCTGGGGAAAGCCGCTGTTCGATTCCGGGAGGCCGAGGAATGAACGTAAGGGCAGGCTGCATGACGTCCTCCATCTGGGCGGCGAAGTGGTACTGGTGCTCTATGAACGGCGCGGCTGCGGGGCCGTAACGGGCACAGAAAGGGGATCTCTTCGAACGCAGGTGCGACGCGAGTCAACTGGCCAGTCCCCCCGGCGCTGGGCGCTTTTGAACCCACACGTTCGAGTGGATAGAGGATCTCCGGCACCCGATCAGGGACTTGCGCGACCCGTGCGTGACCCTTGCTGGGACCGGGAAGGAGGTTGATCGGTGTGGTGCTTGAGAGCGGCGGGTCCTCAGAGAGCTTGGCCGCGGCGACCACGCCACGCGCATGACCGACGACCCCGAGGCCGCCGCGACAATCGCCCGGCTCTGTGCCGGTCTCCCGCTGGCCCTGCGCATCGCCGCGCCCCTGCTGGCGAGCGCGCCCCGACGCCCCGCCGCCGACCTCGCCAAGGGGCTGGAAGCCGAACACACCCGGCTGGACACCCCCTACCGGGCGCCGGACCGGGCCGTACGGGCCGCCTTCGATCTGTCCTACCGCCTCTTAGGACCACGCCCGGCTGTTCCGGCTGCTGCCACTCAACGCAGGCCCCGACCTGTCCACGGACACGGCGGCCCACCTGACCGGGATGGATGCCCGCCGGGCCGGCTCGACGCTCCACGACCTCGCCGACGCGCACCTGGTCGAACCCGCGCAGGTCTGGGGCCGGAGGGGCCTGCACGACCTGGTGCGTGCAGCGGCTGTTGATGAAATTGATCATGATCCGGGCGGCCTTCGCACTTCTGTGCTGGTTCCGCCGACTGCGTATTCGCTGGGAGATCCACGCCGACATCCACCGGGCCTTCCTCACTCTCGGCTGCGCAGTCTTCTGCTGGCGGCGCCTCAAGAACGGTGCTGATCTGAGCCCTCAGCCCGAACCGGCGACCAGGGCCTCGCCCAGCGGGGTGCGCCGGTAGAGCACCGACCGCCCGGACCGGGCTCGGACGAGCAGCCCCGCGCCTCGCAGGATGGCGAGGTGGTCTCCCACCGCGCCGGGTGCCATGGCGAGGCTTCGGGCGAGGTGGCTGGTACTGGCTGGGGCGTCCAGCGCCAACAGCAGCCGGGCTCGGGCCCGGCCGACCAGAGCGGTCAGCGCGTCCGGTTGGGGGACGGTCACCTGTTCGCCCCACAGAGCGGCGGTGCCGCGGGCACGATAGACCAAGGTCTGGGGCCAGGGGTCTTCCAGGTGGGCGGCGATGTTTCCGACGAAGACCGAAGGGATCAGCAGGAGCCCGTCGCCGGCGAGGCGGACGTTTCCGACCGGGGGGAAGAAGCCGATCTCGACACCGCCGGCGCGCCAGGCGATGCTCGGGTGCAGGCTCTCGATGGTCGCGGCCCATCCGTGTTCGCCGATCAGACCCACCCGGTGCACCACATCGCGGTCACAGATCGCGCGCAGTTGCGGCCAGTCCGCGGCGAGCAGTTCGTGCCACGCCTGGTCCATCGCCTCGGCGATCCTCGAGACGGCGTCCGTGGAGTCCAGCACCGCGCGTATGCGGGGATCACGGGCGGACGGGCCGGTCGCGGTGGTGGCGAATTCGCGGCGGGCCGTTTCCAGCGGTGTGGCCCGGATCGTGGCCAGGTCGTCCGCCCAGGTCTGGTTGAGGCCGCGCGGGGGCGGGGCGACGAAGTTCGGTCCGGATTGCGGGGTGTGCAGGGCGAGGACGGCGTCCAGTTCGGTCTCGCGGCGAAGCCGGTCAAAGGCCGGCAGGAGCCGGGCGGCCCAGGCACGCGGCAGCGGCCGGTTGCGGCCGGCGAGCGAGCGCAGCAGCAAGCAGAGGTCCATCGCGGGCGACAGTGCGAAGCGGCTGCGCAGCAGGTCCTCGACGGAGACTTCGAAGCGGAGCACCCTGCGATGCTACCGCCGGACGTCTGCTCCGATTCGTCCAGCGACGAATCATTGGTGAGTGGCGTGGGCACACGGCGAGGCTGCGCGTCATGATCCCCACCGCCGAACCCGTGCAGGGCAACCACCGTGGCACCTACCGGGAGGTGCTGGCCGAGCCGCGATTCCGGCTGCTCTTCTCGACCCGCGCCGTCGCGATCACTGCGGGCTCGCTGCGGATCACCACGTTCTCGGTGCTGGTCTTCGCGGCCACCGGCTCCGCGCTGTTGAGCGCACTGGCCTTCGGCGTCGGCTTTCTCCCGCAGTTGTTCGGCTCGCTGCTGCTGGGCTCGCTGGCCGACCGACTGCCGCCCCGCCCGCTCATCGCCGGCGGCTACGCCTTGGAGTGCGCCGCCGCCCTGCTGCTCGCCCTGGTGCGGATGCCGATCGCGGCAAGCCTCGGTGTCGTGGCGCTGGTCGCCCTCGCCACACCGGTGTTCGGCGGCGCGTCGAGTCGGCTGGTCGCGCAGTGGCTGAAGGGCGACGCCTATGTCCTGGGCCGTTCACTGAACAACATCGCCTCTTCTGGCGCGCAACTGTTCGGTCTGGCGCTGGGAGGTGCGGTCGTCGCGGTACTCGGCCCGCACCGGGCGCTCGCGGTAAGCGCCGCCCTCTACCTCGGCTGCGCGCTCGCTATCCGCCTCCGGCTACCCCGGCTGGAGCTGGGAGAGTTCGGCGGCACACCCGGCAGCGCTCGGGGCGATGGCCGGGCCGTCCGGGCGAGCCTGCACGGTGTCGGCCTGCTGCTGCGTAGACCCACGGTGCGACGACTGATGCTGGCCCAGTGGCTACCGTGCGCGTTCGTAGCAGGCGCGGAAGGTCTGATCGTCGCCTACGCGGGAGGACGCCACTTCGCGCCCGGCTGGTACGCGGTGCTGATGGGCTGTCTGCCGGTCGGCACGCTGGTCGGTGACCTGCTGGTGGGTCGACTGCTACGGCCAACCACCCGGGAGCGACTGGTAGTCCCGTTGATTGTGCTGATGGGACTGCCGCTGGTCGGCTTCGCCGCCGCGCCCGGAGTGGGCGTCTCGTCCTGTCTGCTGCTGCTCTGTGGCTTCGGATTGGCCTACGGTCTCGGCCTGCAACGGCCGTTCCTGGATGCCCTGCCGCAGGATGGCCAGGGCCAGGCCTTCGGTTTGCTCGGCTCCGGCAGCATGACGCTGCAGGGCGTCGGGCCGGCCTGCTCCGGCTCGGTGGCCGCAGGCATCGGAACAGGCGGCGCAATCGCCCTGGCAGGCGGCGCGGCGGTGGTTACCGCCGGCTGGATTCTCACCTGGCACCCGCCTACCTCCCGGGTCCCCGTCCCGAACTACTCAACGGGATCGGAGAACGGCACCGAACGGCATGCGGGTAGTTCTCCTGCGCAGTAACCGTGGCGGGTCGGGTCGGCTGCGAGCCGTCACGCACCCCACCCCACCCCACCCCACCTCCACCCCCACGTCTCTCTGACAGACAGTCATTCCCGGTAGCTCATTGTGCTAGGAGTCAAGCCTCGGCTCTGCCAGCCGTTGCGGACCACGTACGGGATCTTGAGACCACGAACAGCTCATGGAAGGTTCATGCCGCATGATCGATGAATTCGCGAAGGACAACCTGCACGGGAGACTGCGGCGGGACCGCGAGGCGCTGCTCTGGAAACTCGACGGCTTGTCCGAATACGACGCCCGCAGACCTTTGACGGCGACCGGGACCAACCTCCTCGGCCTGGTCAAACACGTGGCCACCGTCGAGGCCAGGTACTTCGGCGAGGTCTTCGACCGCCCTTCCCCGGAACCGCTGCCCCGGTGGCAGGACTACGACGGCAGCGATCAGTGGGCGGCCGAGGACGAGACCCGCGATCAGATCATCGAGTTCTACCGGCGCACGTGGGAACACTCGGACGCGACGATCAACGAGCTTTCCCTCGACGCCCCCGGTCACGTGCCGTGGTGGTCGGAGCCTTCTCCCAACACGAACCTGTTCGCCATCATGGTCCATGTCCTCGGCGAGACCGTCCGACATGCCGGGCACGCCGACATCCTGCGCGAGGGCCTCGACGGCCGGACCGGGTTGCGCGCCGAACACGAGCAGCAGATCGACGAGGAAGCCCGCGCAGCCTACTGCGCAAAGATCGAGCGGGCCGCGAGGCCGTCCGCACCAATTAAGCCTTAGTCGGACATATCGGGCAGACTGACGTCAGTTCCCCTGCCGGCGCGTGCGATTTCCGAGCTCCGGACATCCGATATGCCCGCTTCACCCGATGTGGGCGTTCAGTCCGCGCCTTCGTCGTCCTCGTCCGGCTCGGTCGCGTCCGGGGCTCGGAGCGGGCGCAGGCCCCTGGCCTTGATGTTGAACAGGTAGCGGCCCAGGAGGTTGACGTGCCGGTCCTTGCGCGGGGAGACGGGCGACGTCCTCGTCCTTGATGTCGTGGCCCTCGGCGCGGAGTTGGGCGACGGCGGCATCCAGGTAGCCGGTGTTCCACAGCACGACGGCGTCGAGGACCAGGCTCCAGCGCGGCCAGCTGGTCCTCCTGGCCCTCGCGGTACGCTTGGCGGGTAGGAGGTGGAAAATCCGAACATGGTCGCCTATGTGGGCACAGGCGTGCCGGTCGGTAGGGCGGGTAGCGCCATGTTGGTGGGGGAGACCGAGCGCGCTGTCGCCATCATGGCGGAACGCCCTGAACCCGAAGATAGTGCGTTCGAATACACCACGGGCTTGTGGCTTCGGCTTTCTACCGTGCCCCCGGCCTACAGGACAGTGGCCCCTGCGCGGGCTTCTACGAGTGCTCGTCCTTGACAGCAATGAAATTCTACTCGCTGGTCATCCCGTCACTTCTGCGGCAATGCCTGGCTGCGGCCGGGTACGCATGCCCCAGCGGGCAAGAGAGGGGCCGACAGCGCCAAGTGCCGCGAAGAACAACGCCAGCAGCAGCCAGCCTGTCGTGCCGAGTCCGAGCACCACCGTGGTGAGGATCGCGGGGGCGAGAGCCTGGCCCGCGCTGAAGCCGAGACCGAGGACACCTTGGTACTGGCCCTGGGCGTGGTCGGGGGCCAGACCGAAGCCCAGGGCGAAGCCCGCCGATGACTCCCAGACCTCTCCCAGGCTATGGACGAAGATCGCGGCCAGGACCAGTCCTGCCGCGGCCCAGACCGGGGCGTACGCCGCCAGCGCCATCATCGGGCAGCTGATGAGGAAGAGCACCCCCGCCGTGCGAAACGCCCGGCCGCCGTCGTGCAGGGTCTCGATGCGCGAGCCGATCCTGGTCTGCATCAGCACACAAAAGAGGGAGTTGACGGCGAACAGCGCGGCCACCGTCCAGCGCGGCGCTTCGGTGTGCTCGGACATCCAGATCGGCAGGAGCAGCGAGACCACCGGATACTGCAGTCCCATGGCCCCGTAGAGGGCGGTGAACGCCAGGAAGGGACGATCCGCGAAGACCAGCCAGCGCCGCTGCTGCTGCGGCGGCGGTGCCAGTACCGGATAGCGGGGCAGCAGAAGCAGCAGCACCGCGCACAGGGCGAAGCTCGCCGCGTTGCCGAGGACCAGCGTGACATAGGCGTCGCGAGTGTCCGCGGCCAACGCCAGCCCCGCACCCACCGTTCCCAGGACGACGCCCAGGTTGACGAACGTGCGCAGCTTGGCACGGAACAGGGCCGGGCGCTCACCCCCGACCCGGACCACCAGCGCGCCCCACGCCGCCCCACCAGCCGCCGCGGCGATCTGGTCGACCGTCGCGATGACCGTGAGCGCGGCCCAGCTCTCGACGAGGACGAGGGCCGCCATCGACACCGCCTGGACCGCGAGGGCCATCATCATGATCGTGCGCGCCCCTCGCCGGTCGGCGAGATGCCCGCCCGGTATCCCCGCGCACAGGCCGATCACTCCGGCGATGGTGAGCGAGGCGCCGACCTGCACGGCGGGCAGGCCCACGACCAAGGTGAAATAGAGCGCCGACGCCGCGTTGAACAGACCATTGCCGACCCGGTTGACGAAACTGGCGGCGATCAGCACGCGCTCCGGCCTGCTGTCCCCCGCCATCCGGCCTATTCGGCCTGCCAGGCCGTCTTTGATCATGGACGGCAGGCTAACAGCGGCCGCTGATCCAGCAGCAGTCGCGGGGGTGCTGGCCTTTCTTCGCGCTGGTGGTTGTCTGAAATTGGTCTGCCGTGATCGCGATGGCGAGGGGTGGGTGCCCCCGGTCAGTAGGCCAGTGCGGTCATGTGGTCGGGGTGGTGGGCGGCGACGTCGTGGGCGGCTTGGACGAAGGCGGCGACGGCCGCGGATCGTGAGGTCTCCGGCCAGGCGACCATGACCGCGCTGGGGCTGAGGCCGGTGACCGGCCGGTATGCGATGTCCGGGCGCTGGTGCCGTTTGGTGGTGGAGAGTGACAGGAACGCCACCGCCTGGCCCAGCGCGACGACCTCCAGGAGTTGCTCGACGCTGGCCACGAGCGGCCCCTCAGGAGTGTCGGCCGGCGCCGAGCCTGTGTGTCCGTCGCCTGCTTCCGTTCCGTCGCATCCTGTGTAGTAGGCGGTGGTGGAGGGGGCGGCGCCTTTCCAGCGTGGGATCGGTTCGCCCTTGAGGTCGGTCAGCCGCAGTCGCCGGCGTCCGGCCAGTCGGTGCGCGGCGGGGAGAACGGCCATTCGCGGTTCGACCACGAGCGTCTGGGAATCCAGCCCTTGACCGTCGAACGGGCTGCGCAGCAGTGCTACGTCGGCGCGGCCGTCCCGCAGCATGGCGATCGGCTCTCCGCTGCCGCCGACGACGACTTCAGGCGGCGGCAGGTGCGAACCCGTTCCCCGGTAGGCGGCGAGGATCTCCCGCAGCAGCCCGGCATCGCCTCCCGGTTTGACCGCCACGACGAGCTGGGGTGTCGGCTGACCGGCCCGGCGTACTCGCCGGGCCGCCGCGTGCACCGCGTCGACCGCGATCCGGGCCTGGTCGAGCAGCACCTGACCGGCAGTGGTCAGCCTCACCTGCCGGGTGGTGCGCTCCAGCAGGCGTACCCCGAGCCGGGACTCCATCTGAGCGATCGCCTTCGACAGCGGGGGCTGCGCCATCCCCAGGCGTTGCGCGGCCCGGCTGAAGTTCAGTTCCTCGGCGACCGCGATGAAGTACCTCAGCTCCCGCACCTCTAGCTCACTCATATCTGCGGACTATAGATCCAGAGTCTTCTGGTCTTTCCCTGCCGCCCGTGCGTGAGGGGAGGCTGGTGCCATGACGACTTCGCAGAAGACTGCTCTGATCACCGGAGCGAACAAGGGCATCGGCAAGGAAACGGCGCGCAGGCTCGCAGCCCTCGGCATCACCGTGCTGATCGGCGCCCGCAACGCCGAGCGTGGCGAGGCGGCGGCCCAGGAGCTTCGCGCCGACGGCGCCGACGTACGGTTCGTACCGCTGGACGTCACCGACGAGATCTCGGTCCAGGCCGCCGCCCGGCACATCGACGCCACGTTCGGCCGCCTCGACATCCTCGTCAACAACGCCGCGATCGCCGCCGGACCGCAAAAACCGAGTGAAACCCCAGCCGCCACCGTCCGGCAGGTCTACGAGACCAACGTGTTCGGCGTCATCGCGGTGACCCACGCCATGCTCCCCCTGCTCCGCCGCTCCGCCGCCGCACGCATCGTCAACATGTCCAGCGAACTCGGCTCCCTCACCCACCTGGCCGACCCGGGCAGCCCGTGGTCCGCCTACTCCTCGATTCTCCTCCCGTACTGCACCTCCAAGAGCGCGCTGAACGCGCTCACCGTGCTCTACGCCGATGAACTCCGCGCCGAAGGGATCCTGGTCAACGCGGTGAGTCCCGGCTACTGCGCGACCGACCTCAACCGCCGCACCGGGATACGCACCGCGGAGGAGGGCGCGGCCGTGGCGGTTGACCTGGCGACTGCGGGCGAGGACGGCCCGACGGGCGCCCTTCTGGCCGAGGACGGGCCGATTCCCTGGTGAGACCATGCCGTGCCGTCTCCGCCCGAAGCCTGACGGGGGTGCTTTCCACCTTCGCAGTGACGATCGTGGAGGGCATTACTCGTAGTTGGTCCCGAGGGCCGCACCCGCGGGCGGGAGTTCATCACCCACCGCCGCCCGCGTCCGGGCAGGGTGCTCGCCGCCCGGGACGTCTGCCCGGACATCGGTCTGGCCCGGCTCTCCTACGGCCAGGCCCGCGCGCTGCTCGACCGGCACACCTTGCACGCCGGGCCGGGCACCGGCCAGGACCTGCACGAGCCGCCACGCCCCCTGACCCACCTCGGCGAGCAGGGCGCGTCCGAGCTAGAGGAACCTGGAGCCCATACGTGCGGGATGACCGCAGCCGCTGACCTGTCCGGCCGGACCTTGATCCGTAGAGCAGAAGGTGGGTTCAATCGCCGCATGGCTGAGAGCGACATTGACCTGGGAGTCGTGACGGCGCTTTCGGGAGTCCTCGTGTTGGGGATGGCAGGCGGCGGGCACGTCGACGGCTGGATGCGTGAGATGGCCTCGGTTCGCGCTGCCAATGACAGGCCTTTGACGGTGCGGGCCAGCACGGCGACGTCACCCTTCGACGGAGGACCAACCGCACGTACTGCTCGGTGAATCCGAGGGCGACGTCGTGGTCTCGGAGCACATCGGCCGGCAGGCGCTCCAGACGGTCCGCGGTCCCACTCCGGCCGGGCCGACTCCCCAGCAGATCGTGATGCTCAGGCCGCCGCCCTGCTGCCGGACTCATCGGTCCAGCCGGTGCCGAACGTAGTCCGGCTGGGCTCCACCGACCTCGATACGGTTCTCGTCGAGTCCGTTGACGATCCGCAGACAGCCCCCGGCAAAGGCGAACTCCACCGCCACCGTTCCAGCCGCCAGGTCACGGCCTGCTGCTGGCCGACATTCAAGGAGCGCGACCTCGCGCAGTTCCCGGCCGACGAACGGTTCGAGGCGCTCGTCGCGCCGAGACCACTGGGGCGTCAGCTCGAACCACTCCCACCCGGCGATGTCCGCCGCGGTGTCGATCGTGTCCCAGCCGATCGATAGCTCGTCGAACTTCCAGTGACAGACCTCCACCTGGATGCCGTCGAAGTCCAGCACCACCGGGCAGTCGGCGAACCAGTCCCCGTCCTCGGCGAAACGCACCACGGCGAAGCCCGTCAACCTCCTACCGGCGAGCGCCGCCAGACGTGATCCGTGCGCCTGCCGAACCGCCTTGAGCCCGACCAGGAAGGACGGCTCGAAACCAGGTATCCCCTTGTCCACGGCCTGAGTCTCTCGGCCTTCTGCCCAGTCGGCCAACACATGTCGAACAGCGGAATCCCCCAAGCTACTTGACGGATCGGATTGCACAGAACGCACTGGCTCCAACTCCGAGGTCCGCGCTTACGGCCTGCTGCGCATGTTCGGACGCGAGGGGCGCCCGACTCCGCTGGGTGCGGCGTTCGCGGAGTACGGGCGGATCGCCAAGACCGAGCACCTGCTGCCGGTGGTCGACCCGGCGGACGAGACCTACGGGCGGCAGACGAACCGGCAGCTCACCGTGCAGGGGTCCCGCCACAAGCTGGCCCGGGACGTGTGCGACGGCAAGCGCGGCACCATCCACCAGGCGTACCCGGATCCGTCAATCGCGCCGATGATGGTCCGCAGTGCCATGCCTCTGTGGTGCGTTCCGGCATGGTCGAGGCAAGGCCGCGCAGGCTGCCGGCCGAGTCGTGGTCCACCTGTTCCTCTCGTCTCAGCAGGCCGTCGGCGCTGGCGATCGTCGATATGTCTCCTCGGCGCCGATCAGGGCGACGGGGCCGCCGCCCTTCCGGCGAGCCGGTCATCGGCTCGACCGGCCCTGAATCGGCGCGCTGGCCGTGGCCGCGGTGGGGTTGATCTCGGGCGGGCGGTGGCGCGCGAGAGCGGTGGCGGTCAGGGCGGTGACCGCCATCGCAGCGATGCCGACCAGCGCTGCGGTGGTGTAGGCCTGGTCGGTCGGGAAGAGATGACCAGTGTCGGTGCCGGTGGCCAGGACCAGGCCGCCTGTCGCGCTGCCCAGGGAGTACCCGACGCTGCGAACGACGTAGTTGAAGCTCATTGCGCTCGACGTCTCGCTCTTGGGCGTGACGGCCAGGATGACGCCGGGCATGGCGGCTGAGAAGCTGCCGACACCGAAGCCCAGCACACCCATCGCGACGAGCACTTCGGCCAGGTTCGACCGTGCCGCGGCGAAGAGGACGAACCCGCCGCCGACGATGACGGCGCTGCCGACCAGGAGCACGGGTGCGTCGATCAGCGTACGAACCCGGGGCGTGAGTTTGCCGGCGACGAACCCCAGCACCGAGAACGGGACGAGGACCAGCCCGGCGACGAAGGTGGTCAGCCCGAAGCCGTAGCCGGCGCTGTGCGGCGTCTGCACGTACCGCGTGATGAGCGTGAGCAGGAGGTACATGCCGCTCCCGCCGACGAGCATGGCGATGTTCGCTCCGGCGACCGCCGGGTGCCGCACCGCCCGGACATCGACCAGGGGCGTCTTGCTGCGCAGCTCGGAGGCGGTCCAGACGCACAGCAGGAGCACGGCGACGACGGCGAGGATCACCGCCACGGCGAGGTGACGGCTCCACAGGTTCCGCTGGCCGGCCAGGAACAGGAGGAGGAACAGTCCACCCGCGAGGACGAGCGCACCCGCCACGGTCACGTGAGCGGAGCGGCCTTCGGGAGCCGCGGGTATGGAACGCCACGCGGTCAGGAAGGCGACAGCGGTGACGAACAGACCGAAGCCGTAGGCGGCCCGTACACCGCCGATCTCGGCGAGCAGTGCGGTGAGCGGGTAGCCGATGCCGGCGCCGATGATCGAGAGCACCGAGATCAGGGCGATCGTCGCCGTGCTGCGCTCCTCGGGAAGATGGTCCCGGGCCACGCCCATCATCAGCGCCGTCAGACCGAGCCCGACGCCTTGGGCCGCCCTGCCGACGAGCAGCCCCGCGAACGGCAGCGGCAGCACGGTCAGCGCACTGCCGACGACGACGATCGCCAGCGTGGCGAGGATCGCGGCCCGTCGGTGCGGGCCGGCTCCGAGCCGGCCGAGGACGGGCGTGGCGACGGCGCCGCTCAGCAGTGCGACGGTCAGCGTCCACTGCGCGCTGTCGAGCGAGACGTGGAACGCGGTCGCCACACTGGTGATCAGCGGCGTCCCGAGGCTGGCGACCGCCGCCACGACCAGGGCGATGAACAGCAGGGCGGGGACCAGCAGCCGCGCCTCGGAGCGCTCCGGGGTGCGCCCCGTCACCGCTTCGGCTCTTCGCGGTCCTGGTTTTCGAGCTCTGCCAGGTGCGCCAGCGCCGGAAGCGCCGCCACCAGGGCCTCGACCTCGTCGTCGGCGAGTTCGTCGATCAGCCGCGCGAACGCATCGACGCCCGCCTGGCACCGCGTCCGAACGTACGACGCGCCGGCCTCGGTCAGACACACCAGCGTGACCCGCTTGTCGGACGCGTCGCCCCTCCGCTCGACCAGTCCGGACTCCTCCAACACCCGGACCAGCACGGTCATCGCGGGCTGGGTGACACCCTCGATCACGGCCAGATCGGTGATGCGTCGCGGGCCGGTCCTGTGCAGGGTGGCCAGGGTGGCGGCGGACGTGATGCTCATGTCGCGCGGAAGGCGGCGCACAGCCCTGGTGGCCAGCCCGTAGAGGGCCGACCCGATCGCAGTGGAAGCGCCACGAGTGGGGTCTTGACGGCTCATGCGTGAAGCATACAATATTTATATGAATGCTTTATGCATCTCTCGCCCCGAACGCCGTGCCCCAGCCCCGCCCCCGGCGCACCAGACGGCGGTCGCCGTCGGCGCCATGGCGGACGCCGTGCGCCGCGCCCTGGTCGAAGACCGCGCCGAGGACGACATCACCACCCGCCGGGCGGTGCCGGACGGCCCCATGCGCGCGTCGTCGCCCGCCAAGACGGCGTGATCGCCGGCACGACGATCCCAGCCGAGGTACATCGGCAGCCCGGCAGCGACGTCGTCGTCACCGAGCACGTTCAGGACGGCGACCGCGTCCACACCGGGCAGGACCTGCTCACGCCGGCAGGACCCGCACGAGAGATCATCACCGGCGAGCGGACAGCTTTGAACCTCCTGCAACGCATGTCCGGCATCGCCGCCGCCGCGGCCTTCGCGGAGGCGGTGACCGGGCTTCCGGCACGGATCCTGGACACCCGCAGAACAGCGCCCGGGCTTCGAGCGCTCGACAAGGCCGCGGTCGCCGCCGGCGGAGTGAGCAACCACCGGCTCGACCTCGCGGTGATGGTCCTGCTCAAGGAGAACCACATCGCCGCGGCGGGCGGCGTGAGCGCCGCGATCGCGGCAGTGCACGCGTGTGACACGCGGGGCGTCGCCGTCGAGGTGGAGGTCGAGTCGACAGCCCAGGCCATCGAGGCGCTGCGCGCGGGAGTCGAGTGGATCATGTTGGACAACATGCGCTGGACACGGTCAGGGCCGTCGCGGAGACCGGAGTCGACGCGATGTCCGTCGGTGCCATCACCCACAGCGCGCCGGCGTTCGACCTCAGTCTGCTGCTGACGCCGACGGCACCCAGCGGTGGCGAACACCCGGCGAGGTTCGGATGAGGCCGTGTCTCCTCCTGCGTGGACGGGCTGGACTACCCGCCATGGCCGACCCCGTCGACCGGGAGGCCTTCGTTTCCGTCTCCGGCACCTTCCCCCGTCGCCGAAGGCGCCCGGGGCGCTGAGGAAGACTTCGCCGGGACGCGAACCGGCAGCCGCGGGTGGCAGAGCCGAACCAGGCCGGATCAGCACGTCCTCACACATGCCCGGTGCTCCGTCGCCGGGATCGAGCAATCTGAGTGTCCATTCGACGTCGGACGTGTCCGGCCGAACACAGGAGGTTTCCATGGCCAAGGGCTACTGGGTCAGTGTCTACCCCGCCATATCCGACCCTGAGAGGCTGACTGCCTACAACGAGCTGGCGGGTCCGGCTGTCCGGGCTGGGGGCGGGCGCCTGCTGTCCCGTGGCGGTCGAGTCGTCGCCCGCGAGGCCGGAATCACGCAACGCGTCGTTCTGATCGAGTTCGACAGCTTCGAACAGGCGGTCGCGGCATACGAGAGCGAGGCATACCAGAAGGCGCTGGTGGCCCTCCCCGACGGCTTCGAGCGCGACTTCCGCATCATCGAAGGCATCGACTGACCGACGGGCTCAGCCATCGCTGAGCATCCGTCACCTGATACGCACACGGTGCTGAACGACGACTCACGAGACGAGGTCCGGGCCAGCTGGACCACAGCCCGAATACGCCGCCCGATTGAACGAGATGCCTTGGTGCAGTCAAGGACCAAGATCAGAAGACGGGACACCACCGAAGCCGTCATCGGCGCCATCACCGGCACTCCGGCCCGCCCGCACCTCCTCGTCCTCGGCCGCCATGACACCTCGGGCCGGCTGCGCGCGGTCGGCCGGACCGTGCCCCTGCGCCCGGACGCGTCCCGGCAGGTCGGCGAGCACCTCGCCGCCGCCGGCCCCCGGTCACCCCTGGACAAAGGTGCGGTTGGCCGCGGCGTGGGGGAGCCGCCACGTCCGGATGCGGTGCTCGTCCGCCCCGAGCTGGTCGCGGAGATCAGCGCGGACGGAGCGGTGGACCACGGCGGGGTGTTCCGGCACCCGCTCAGGTTCAAACGGCTGCGCCTGGACGTGAGCGTTGCGGACGTGCCGCGGTTGGGTCAGCCGGAGCGGCGGCCCGAGCCGTGTGGTGGCCAGGACGGCGGCCGGGGATGCTCCGCCCAGACGTCCTTGTGCTCACGCCGGTGGTGCCCGCACCGGTCGGGCATTGCGGGCACCCTCACCTCACGCTGGGCGCTGGCGTCAGTTCGCCCGTACGGGCGCCCAGAGGCTGACGCTCCACACGTCCCCATGGCCCGCGTGGTAGCCCCTTTCCTCCTCCTCGTCGTCCACGACGAGGACGGAGACGCAGGACGCCTCCGCCCGGTACTCCATGAAACCGCCCTGGTCGGTGACGGTGAACTCCGGGACCGGAGCGACGCCGGCGAGCACCTCCCGCACGTCCGCCCAGGCCGTGTAGGGGGCGAACTCGACGCCCGTGCTCTCCTTCCACCGCGCCGCCAGCTCGGGGGCGTTGGCGAGGCGGTGCAGCTCGATCGAGCCGCCGGACACCACCCATTCCTCCCCCGGGTTGAAGTAGAACTCGACGAACCCGTAGTCGCGGCGCAGCGAGGCTCCGCCCCCGCCGATGACGTCGACGCAGCGGTGCCGCAGGGCCTGGTCGACCTCACCGAGGGTGGAACCGATGCCGATGCCGTGCAGGCGCCCGGTCGTGATGAAGGAGGCCAGGAATTCGATGCCGCTCACGGCCAGTTCTCCAGTTTGTCGATCAGGGCGTGCAGGCGTACGGCACGAGCGCCCTCGCCGAGGAACGCGTGTCCGACAAGGTGTCCCGCCTACACCTTCACGACCTGCACCGGTGGGACGGCGGCGAGTACGTCTTCGAGGCAGAGCTGATCGACTACATCGCCCAGCCCGTTGTCTCGCCGGAGACGCCCGACCTCTCCCGGCACCCGGGTCTGTCGGACTCCTGGTGGACGACCTTGCGGGAGAGCCTGGACGCCTGAGGGCACGGGAGGTGGAGGGGCCTTTCCAGAGTTCGTCGCCTTCGGTGCCGGCCTCGGTGCAGACCACGCGAAGCCAGTGTGGGCCGGCGGCCGCCGACACGGTTCCCCCCGATACCCCCATACCCCCATACCCCCATACCCGGTGGCCGGTGGCCGGAACTGGTCGGCGGCGTGCCGCTGGGCGGCCAGCATCCGGTCGGCGGTGGCGGTGGCTAGGGCGTCGAACATGCCTGGGTCCTACCTCGGGTGGGACACGGCGGCCGCGTCCTTGGATACCAGCTCGGTGGCGAGGGCCGCGACCTGTTGCCGCCTTCCGCTGGCCGCCTTTTCGGCGTCCGCGTGGTGCCGGGAGGGGCGGGTGCGTCGCTCTGTGCCGGGGCGTCGTGGTGCGGCGGTGTCCGGATTCGTTCGGAGGGTTGTGCGACCTCTGGTCGGCCGAAGGAACCGCACTTACGGTTGCGCGGCATGGACACATCACGAAGGGCTATCCTCCGAGGAATGGCCGCCACCCCGCTGGTTGCCGCAGCCGGCGGTCTCTTACTTCCCTCCACAGCTCAGGCCGCGGAGCCCCTGGCCGAGGCGTCCCGCTTCCGGCTCGAGCCGCGGACCCGTCCCGACTGGCAGAGAAGGGGGTTGTACCGGCTTTCGATCGACGGCCTGAGTCGTGAACTCCGGACCGCGTCCCCGGAGGCGGTTTCGGTGGCGCCGGGTGCCCGCAAGGCGAAGCCGATCAAGGGCTGGCCCACCGAAGGCGGTGACAGGGCCCCGGAGAACCTCGTCGAGGGATTCACGTGGGAGGGCCTCGATTTCACGGCCCCGCAGTGGCGACCGCAGGGCATCACCACCACGTACGACGGTCACGGCAAGAGCACGCACAACGGTCGCCGGACGATCATCGTTTCCTGGTACGACGCCGACGCACGCAACGGCCACGGTGCGCGGGTCAGCATCGTCGACCGGGAGACCTTGAAGTACCGGAACGTGCTGCTGGTCGAGCCGTACACCGACGACCAGGGCGGGCCCGCCAACTTCGTGACCACGACCCTCCACGCCGGCGGTATCGCCTGGTACGGGAACCGGCTGTACGTCGCCGACTCCGCCCGCGCCGGCCTGCGGGTCTTCGACCTCGACCACATATTCAAGGTCACGAGGGGCCCCGGCATCGGCCGGCAGGGGAGCGGCTCGGTCTTCCACGCCCACGACTACGAGTACGTCCTGCCGCAGTGCCTCGCGTACGACAACGCGGGGAGCCGGCTGACGTTCTCGCAGGTGGCCCTGGACCGCACGACGGCCCGGCCCTCCCTGCTCGTCAGCGAGTTCCTCCCCAAGCCCGATCAGCAATCCGACACGAGGCTGCCCCGGGTCGTCCGGTGGTCCCTCGGCGGAGACGGCTTCCTCAGGGGCCTGACGGCGAGTGAGGAGCACAAAATGAAGGACGGGCGGCAGGCGCAGGGCGTCGTCAGTGTGCGGGGCACCTACTACCTCACGACGAGCGCCGGCAACAAGCCGGGCTCGCTGAAGTCCTCGCGTGGCGACAGGCCGGCCGTGCGCAGGTCGGGGCTGAACGTGGGCCCCGAGGACGTGAGTTACGACGGAGGACAGGACGTCCTGTGGACGCTCGGCGAGTACGCCAAGGGTGATGCCAAGGGCGGCACGGTCGACAGCCGCCACGTGTACGCAGTGCGGAGGCCCAGGTAGGCCCTAAGCAGGCGCGGGCAGGAGGAACCGATCCCGGGCGGGCACGGCTCGGCGCGCCCACCCGATCGCCAGACAGTGGCCGCCGGTCACCGCCTCCGGCACCGCCGGGGCTCGTCCTGCACTCAGCCGGGGACGTCGTCCGACAGCTTCTGGTGCTCAGGATGCCGGGCCTGGCCCGCCGCCCCCGATCGGGCAACGGGACGGGGCGGTCGGCGGCCACTGCCGCGAGCGGTGAAGCGCCCGAACGGGCCGGTGCTTCGACCGGCGAAGGCACGGTGCCGTTGGCGTCCGCGCCGGCTCGAAGACGAGGGTTGCTGTTCGTCCCCGCTGACATTCACGCGGAGCTGCAGGGCTTGGTGACGATGGCGTCTCAGCAGGAGGGGTCCTGGGGATGCTCGCGGCAGTGGAGCCGGGCGGGGAGGTTCACGGAGGGTGCGGAATCCGGCAGGGTCCCGGCGATCCGGAAGGGCTGGCCCTGGTCGGAGAGGGTCAGGGATTTCGGCTCGCCTCCCACCAGTAGGTCGAGGTCGGCCGTCCACTCGTACACCCCGCCGGTCTGCTTGGCGTAGGCCTCGAGCCTGAAATCGGCCTTCGCTCTTGCCCAGGTTCAGCCCCATACGGTCGACGGACCGGCCACGCTCGTCAGTCATCTCGAACTTGGGCGGCTGAGAGTCCACGACGAATTCCACAGAACGCTCCTGGATCAACGCGGTCGGCCTTCCGAAGCCCTGGACGTCCGTCCGCAGGGACGGGCTCGCGATTCTGCGTACGTGCGGCTGAGGGGCGAGCCACGAGGACTCCATGCGAGCTCAGATCGCGACCGATGAGTTTCCCGCGCCGCGCCGGTCTGTACGCGTGAGACCGATTCACGGAAGGCTGGCGCCATGCGGAAACTGATCTACGGCATGAACCTGACCCTGGACGGCTACATCGCCGCGCCCGGCGACGACATCGGCTGGAGCGTGCCGAGCGACGAGCTGTTCCAGTTTTGGTCCGACCAGTTGCAGGCGACTGACCTGTCGTTGTACGGGCGCAAGCTGTGGCAGACGATGAGCTCCTACTGGCCGACCGCCGACCAGCGGCCCAACGCCACCCCAGCGGAGATCGAGTTCGCGCGCCGCTGGCGGGACATGTCGAAGGTGGTGTTCTCCTCGACGATCGACAAGGTCGACTGGAACACCCGCCTGGTCACTGGCGACGCAGTCGCCGAGATCACCCGGCTCAAGGCCGAGGACGGCGGGCCGATGGACCTCGGCGGCGCGACGCTCGCCGGGGCGGCCCTGCGGGCCGGGCTGGTTGACGAGTACGTGCTGGCCACCGCGCCGGTCCTGGTGGGCGGCGGCACCCCGTTCTTCACCGCGCTGGACAGCTGGGTGAACCTGCACCTGGTGGAGACGCGGACGCTTTCTTGCGGCGTGATCCTGACCAGGTACGAGACGAGGCGCTGAGCGCCCGTCACGCGACGCGCTGTCAGCCAGGAAGTCGACCGGCGCCGCCTTCACACCGCGGGCCGGACGCTGCGCGCACATGCTGGCCGTGCACGGCGCCGGCCGCGGCACACCCCACCCGAACGGGTTCCGGCGTAGCCGATCACCGGGTGCTTCTGTGGATCGGCAGGGCCCAAGAACCCGAGATGCCCCATGTTGAGGCTGAACGGATGGTCGAGATTGGCGCTGATCAGCGGCTGGGCCCGGTAGGCGGAGAGCATCTCGTCTCCCCACCGGTCACCGGGATATGCGTCGGCGTCGTTCCACCAGCGGTCGACGAAGACGGCGAGGGGAATCGCCGGAGGGTGGAGGGCGGACAGCCTGTGCCATAGGTCCCAGGACGCGGCGACCGCGCGCTCGCGGGCCAGGTTCGGCTGCGAGAAATCGAGCAGAGCACGCGGCCCTCCGGCGCAGACGCCCGGGGCGCTGGGACGGGGCGAACCGTCATATCCAGGGTCGTCGTGGATGAGTCCGGGATCGCCCATCTCCAGGTGCGACAGCGAAACCCGTGCCGTCCCCGCCGCCGCGAATGCGGCGTGCGTCCCACATGCCGCGGTCGACCGGGTTGTCATCCGTGTGCAGGTGGAAAGGCGCGAGGGCCTCTCCAAGCGCCCCTTCGATATCGCCTGCGGCCTCGCCTGGCAGACACACCGTCACCCATACGCCTGCCATCCGTCCCCTCCTTGCCTGCCGGCGAAAGCATGATCGTACGCGTGCGGGGACGCGCGACAAGCCAGATCGCCCGCCGACGCTGGGCACTTCGGCAGGAAGATGCAGACAGGAGCGCGTAAGCGCGCACCGAACCTGCCGCGGTACCCAGCGCAACCATCACTCAGGGTGCACGCTTCACGGAACGTGAGCCAGATCCCTTTAACGGACAGCGTTGTTTGTGGGTTGGGTTCCGGCGGCGTTCAGTGATCACAGGCTCTGTGGATGTTCACGGCGAGTGATGGCAATGACGCCTTCTGTCAGTGACCAGGACTGGGGCCACCCGCAACCCGCAGCACCGGCGTGAGCCGCTTCCTTCCTCCTTGCGTTCCTAGGATCCCTAGGTTAAAACTAGGGATCCTAGGTTTATGGGGAGGATGCATGGCGCGGGCAGGGCTGACGGCGGAGCGGGTGACGATCGCGGGCGCCGAGCTGGCGGACGAGGTAGGGCTCGACCAGGTGACCATGTCGCAGGTTGCACGCAAGCTCGGTGTGAAGGACGCGAGCCTCTACACGCATGTCCGCGGCCTGGAGGATCTGCGCGGACGGATCGCGCTGTTGGCGGCGGACGAGAAGACCATTCGTATCGCGGAGGCGACCTCCGGGCGGGCGGGCAAGGATGCGCTGGTCGCGTTTGCCAACGCCTGGCGGGAGTACGCCCACGCGCATCCGGGCCGCTACATGGCGACGCAGACCCCGATCCAGATCGACCCTGAACTGGCCGCAAAAGCGCCCGGACCACGGCGCGCGGTCGAGCTGACCTACGGCATGCTGCGCGGCTACGGACTCGCGGAACCCGACCTGACCGACGCGGTCCGGTTGCTGCGCAGCACGTTCCACGGGTTCGTCGCCTTGGAGGCCGCGGGCGGCTTCGCGCACGAGCGTTCCCCTCAGCAGACCTGGGTCCGCGCCCTCGACGCCCTCCACACCCTCCTGGAGCACTGGCCCCCGTCCCGAGAAGGAGACTCCGCATGACCGCCCCAACCATCGGCAGCCTGCGCGTGAACGGCGCGACCCTCCACTACGAGGTGCGCGGCAGTGGCCCGCTCCTCCTGCTGATCCCCGGCGGGGCGGGCGACGCGGCCTCCTTCGACGGCATCGCCGACGACCTGGCCGCCGAATACACCGTCGCGGCCTACGACCCGCGCGGGATGTCCCGAAGCACGCTGGACGACCCCCAGGCTGGGCAGCGAGTGGCCGAGCACGCCGACGACGCCTTCCGGATACTGGAACTGCTGTCGCCTGGCGAGCCCGCACGCGTCTTCGGCTGCAGCTCGGGCGCGATCGCCGCCCTGCAATTGCTCACCGCCCACCCCGAACGCGTCGAACGCCTCGTGGCACACGAGCCGCCGGTGGTGGAGGTCCTTCCGGACGCCACCAAACATCGCGCGCTCATCGCGCGCGTCCAGGCAACGCTCCACGCAGAGGGACTCATGCCGGCGATGGCCGTCTTCGCCGCAGGTCTGAAGAAGGACTCCGACACCACCGAGCCGAAGGCCGAGATCAAGCTTCCACCACAGGCAGCGGAGCGGGTCGAGCGGATGATGACCAACCTGCCCTACTTCGTCGGGCGCGTGGTGCCGAGCTTCATGTCCTACGCCCCGGACATCCACCGGCTAGAGGCACTATCGGACCGGCTCGTACTTGCTGGCGGCCAGGACTCACGCGGCGAACTGCCCTACCGTCCGGCCGCGTTCCTGGCCGAGCGTCTCAGATCGGAGCTCCTGCACTTCCCCGGCGGGCACACCGGCCTCACCACACACCCCGCCGAGTTCGGCGCACTCCTCCGGAAGGTCCTCCGAGCCTAGACCCGAAATCAGACTTGCCTTGGTCGGCGCCCACCCAAGAAGGCCGCCGAGTTCTCCCGCTCAGCACGCCGTCTTCCCAGGCGCAGCCCAGCCGAGACTCTGGCGCTCAAGTCGTTCTCGCCATCAGTCTCAGCGACCGGTGGGCCGAAGCCGTCAGCGTGCAGTGCGTTGAGGGCTGCGTTGTCGAAGTCGCCCGGCCACGCGGACTTGATCGTGACTCCCCGATCGCCAGCACTCGGTCGGCGAGATAGTGCGGACACCTCCGGTCGTGCCAGGTGACCGTCAGCCACCCACCCCAGAGAGCGAGCGTCCGCACCGCACCTCAGCAGGCGCCGCCTCGCAGAAGGAACACACCACCGTCCGCGGCCGAAGACCGTCCACCGGGCAGCCCTCCCGCCTCTCTCCCGCACGCGATCGGGACCAGCTCTACCAGGTGCGACCTCGACCGCGAACCATACCCGCGCGTACGCCGCCCGCCGACGCTCCGCCTGTGCGCCTCCCGCTCCCGGGCCGACGCATGGCCGTCCAGGACGGCCGACTGCGGTACCGACAGGACGCCACCCCCGCTGAACGGCGCAGAAGCGGCCCGGCCCCGGCGCAGCTGCCGGAGGCCGCTCTCGAACCGGGTGGGCGGGGCGTCCCGCGTAATTCCGCGGACGGTGCCGGACCGGGCCAGGTGGGCGGCACCGAGCAGAATCGGCCCTACCGGTTCGGGGTGGCGGCGCGCGTCTCGCACCGTCACGGGTGTAGCTGTGGAGCGTGGCGCGCAGGTGGCGGCGTAGAGGGCCGCACCGGCAGGGAGCGGCGTTCGGCCACGGGGGCTCGGACGGGGCGGGATGCGATGTTCCTCCGCGGCGGAGTTGGGCACCCGCTTGGTGCCCAGTGATCACCTCCTGAGGAGAGCCCGGATGACCAAGGTCCTCGTCCTGCACAGCGTCAGCATCGTGAGGTCGGCCCTCGCCGCTCTGCTGAGATCCGAAGGCGGCTTCGACGTCAGCTGTGCCAGCTGGCGGACCTGCGACGCACGGCGGGGTGAGTCCTTACGCCCGGACGTGACGGTCGTCGACCTCGACTGTCCGGGCGCGTCGGCCGCCCTCGAGGCCGGCACCGCTACCGGCTCCGCCGGTCCGCTGCCCGAGCTGCCGCCTCCGCTGCTGGTGCTGGCCACGCCGGGGGCGCCCGGCTCGCTGCGGCGGGGCGTCCGGGCCGAGGCCCGTGGCTACGTGGACAAGGACGGGTCGCCCGGTCGGCTGGTCCGGGCGGTGCGCAAGGTCGCCGCCGGCGAGCGGTTCGTCGACGCCTCCCTGGCGTCGGCCCTCCTCGACGCCGACGACGTGCCGCTGAGCCCGCGCGAACTGAGCGTGCTGGCCCGGGCCGCCGAGGGCGACTCCGTCGCGGAGATCGCGCACGCCCTGCACCTCGCCAGCGGCACGGTGCGCAACTACATGGCCGCCGTGAAGCGCAAGACCGGCGCCCGCAACCGGATAGACGCGATCCGGATCTCCCGGCAGGCCGGCTGGGTCTGAGGCGTCGGGGCCAAGGGCACCGGCCCGTTCACCCCTGCGCGTCCCACCCTCCCACGAGGTCGCGGTAGAGGGGCGAGCGGGCCGGGAGGTCGGCGTGCGTGCCGTGGACCGCGCGGGTGCCGTCGAGGACGAGGACCCGGTCGGCGCGGGCCGCCGAGGAGATGCGGTGGGCCACCACGACGAGGGTTCCCGGGCGTCGGGCGAGCGCCCGTTCGGCGCGCTCCTCGGCCTCCGGGTCGAGGTGGCAGGTGGCCTCGTCGAGCAGCAGCAGCGGCGCGGGGGAGAGGTACGCGGCCGCGAGGGCCAGCTGCTGGCGCTCGCCCTGGGACAGCCGGGACGGCTCGACCGGCGCGTCCGGGCCTCCCAGCCGGTCCACCAGCCCGTCCACGCCGAGGGCGGACAGGGCGCGTTCCAGCCGCTCGTCCGGCACCGGCCCCGGGGACAGGTGGCCGAGGTTCTCCCGGACGGAGCCCGTGAAGACGTAGGCCTGCTGCGGCAGCAGGGTCCGCCGGGGGTCCGGGCCCCGGGCGGGACGGCGGCCGGCCGGGGCACCGGCCAGCAGTACGGTGCCCCGGTCGGGTAGCAGGAGCCCGGCCAGGAGCGCGGTCAGGGTGGACTTGCCGATGCCGCTCGGTCCGACGACGGCGAGGTGCTCCCCCTCGCGCAAGGCGAGGTCCAGGCCGTCGATCACCGGCTGGGCGTGGGGGCCGTACGCGAAGCGCACCCGGCGCAGCTCGGCCGCGGGAACCGGGACGCCGGCCGCCGGTCCCGGACCGGGCTGCCGCGCTCCCGGCGACGGCTGAGGCGGTTCCGTACGGGGGGCGGGCACCGGCCCCCGGGCCTGCCGGGGCGGGCAGAACCGGTCCAGCACCACCAGGAGGCGGGTCCCCGCGGCGCCGAGGGCGCCCATCAGGGCATCGAGTGCGGGCAGCAGCGACTGGACCAGGTAGGTGAGGGCGGCGGCCAGCGCGCCCGCGCTCAGCCCGCGGCCGATCAGCCAGGGCGCCGCCAGCAGCAGTACGACGACGGGCAAGCGGCCCGCCACCCCGAGGGCCGTCGTGCGCACGGCGGCCCAGCGGGCGAGCCGCCGGGTCAGCCGTTCCTGGTCGGCGATCAACGACTCCAGGCGGCTGCCCGCCTCGGCCCCGGCTCCGCAGGCGACCACGTCGCGCAGGCCCGCCGCGAGCTCGCCGGCCCGCGCGGCCAGGGCCTCGTCGGTGTCCAGTACCCTCCTCTGCACCCGCGCCATGGGGCGCAGGGTGACCAGGAAGCCGGCCGTCCCCACCAGCAGCGGCGGCAGGACGAACAACAGCAGCACCGGCGCGAGCGCGGCCATCCCGGCCAGTGCGCCCGCCGCGGTGAAGACGAAGGAACGGGCGACGAGGACCAGCCCCGCGAAGGAGTCGCGGGCCATCTCGGTCTGCTGGGTGAGGCGGGAAACGGCCCCGGAACGGGCGGCCCGCGCCGGATCGGCGGCGGCGCCCTCCAGCGCCTGCCGTACGGCCCGGCGGACCAGACCGTCCCGCAGCGGTTCGACGAGGTCCGCAAGTCCCGCGAACACCCCCCGCAGGGCCAGCCCGCCCAGGAGGGCGCCGGCCCCGGCGACGGCGAGCCAGCCCAGGCCCGTTGCGGGCCGGGCGGCCAGGAAGCCGTCGTCGAGGGCGCGGGCCACCGCGTAGCCGCCGAGGAAAGTGTGTGCGGACTCCAGCAGGGACCACAGGGCGAGGGTGCCCAGCGTCCGGGCCCGCCCGCGCAGGAAGCGCCGTCCCTCGGCTCCGACCCGCCCCCAGGCGCCGTGCCCGTTCACCGCGCCGCCTCCCACGCCGTCGGCCCGTCGGCCCGCTCGCCGGCGGGTTCCCCGCCGGCCCCGAACACCGCGCGGTAGGCGGGGTCCCGCCACAGCCCGGCGTGCGTCCCGGTCGCCCGCACCCTGCCCTCCTCCAGCCATACGACGAGGTCGGCGCGGGCGGCCGTGGAAGCGCGGTGGGTGACGACGAGGCGCGTCCCGGCCCGCACGCCATGCGCCAGGGCCCGCTCCACCTGGCGGGCGGTGACGGTGTCCAGGCTGGAGGTGGCGTCGTCCAGCACGAGCAGGCGGCCCGCGTGGCAGAACGCCCGAGCCAGACCGAGCCGTTGCAGTTCCCCGCCGGACATCGGGGCCTCGTCGAGCGGCGTCCGGTAGCCGTCGGGCAGGCGGCGTACGAACGCGTCGGCGCCGGCTGCCCGGGCGGCGGCCCGCACGGCGTCCGGTCCGGGCTCCGGCGGCGCGCCGAACGCGATGGCCGCGCCGACGCTGTCCCCGAACAACGCTGGCCGCTCGAAGGCGTGGCCCACCTCCCGGCGCAGCGCTCCCGCGGTGAGTTCCTCGAGCGGGGTGCCGTCCAGCAGCACCTGGCCCGCGTCACAGGCGGTCAGGCGTCCGGCGACGGCGGCCAGCAGGGTCTTGCCGGAGCCCGAGCGGCCCACCACCGCGGTGGTGGCGCCGCCCGGTATCCGCAGGTCGACGTCGTGCAGGACGGCCCTGCCCGCCCGCTCGACGCGCACCCCGCGCAGTTCCAGGGCCCCGGGGCCGGCGGGGGCCTGCCGCCGCTCGCCCTGGGAGAGCTCCGGCAGGTCGAGCAGGGCCGCCGTGCGGTGGGCCGCGGCCCGGCCGCGCACCACCAAGGCCAGCCGGCCCGTGACGGCGCCGATGCCGGCGGCGAGGCCCGCGTAGCGGACGGCGGCGAGCAGGCCGCCGAGGCCGAGCGCCCCGGCCGCGAGCCGGAGGCCGCCCACCGCGAGGACCACGTACAGCAGGAGGGGCATCAGCGTGCCGGTACGGGCGGTGGCCGCGCCGTAGATCCGCCACATCCTCCGCCCCTCGCGACCCAGTTCCGGCAGGTGCGCGAGGACCCGGGCGGCCTCCCGCTCCGCGGTGCCCGCAGCGGCGATGGTGCGGGCCCCGGCCAGGGCCTCGGCGAGGCATCCGGCCATGGCGAGCTGCACCTCCTGGTACCGGCCGACGCTGGCCCCCGACGCGCGCGCGAACGTCCCCAGCAGCAGGGCCAGCAACGGTAGTCCGACCAGGAAGGCCACGCCGGTCCAGACATCGACGAGGAACAGGGCCGCCAGTCCGCCGAGCGGCGGCAGCAGGGCCGTCGCGGTCGTGGCGACGGCCGCGGGAACGGTTCCGGCGCCGGCGGCGTGGGCCGTGAGCCGGGCCGAGACTTCCCCGGGGGCGTGGCGCTGCGCGTGGTGTGGCGCGGTGCGCAGCAGGGCCGTGAGCCCGCGCCGCCGCAGCCAGGCGGCGGAGCGGGCGTCGACGCTGCCGGTGAGCCGCGTGGTCGTAGCGTCGAGCAGTACTTCCGTCAGAGTCAGCACCGCGCACAGCAGGGCCCACCGGGTGCCCGCCGGGTCGCGGCGCAGGAGCAGGTCGAGGCAGTGGCCGAGGACGGCGGGTTCGGCGAGGGCGGCGCAGGCGGCGGCCAGCGAGCAGCCGAACACGGCGGCGGTCCGGCCGGCGCTGTGCCGCGCAGCCGCCCGCAGCGCCCGGTCGGCACTGCGCGCGGCCGCCGCCCCGGGGTCGTCGGTCGGGGTCATCGGCGGCGGCTCCTCCGGGACGGGGTGCGGGCCCGGGCGGCATGCCGCCCGGGCCCGAAGGGACCTGATCAGTTACAGGTGGTGATGCTCAGGCTGCTGTCGCCGCACAGGAGCAGGCTGGCGCGGCTGCCTCCGCCGGTGAGGTGCGCGGCCTCGGTGGTCTCTTCCTTGGGGGTTTCCATCGACTGCAGGTCGAGAAGGGTCATGACTGATTCCTCTCATTCGCTGGGGTGTTCCGATGGGTTACGGCCCCCCGGTGGGGGACCGGCTCTGGGGCCGCCGCGGAGCGCGGCGGCGGCAGGAACGGCAGGTGCGCCCGCCCGCCGGTCGCGGCGCTGCCCAGGGCGAGCAGCACGCCGGCGGTGCCGGTGGAGAGGTCCATGGACAGGCGCATCATCTGCTCGCCCGGGAAGGCGAGTCGTCCCTGGTAGGGGACCGCGTGGCGGGCCAGTGCCCCGATCTGCCGGGCGATGTCGCCGGCCGCCGTGCCGAGGCCGGGTGTGGTGGTCCGGGACAGGTAGAGGATCATGCCGGCGGCTCCGCGGAAGAGGCCGGGCTGGGCGTAGAAGGTCGCCTGGGCGGCCTGGACGATCCCGGTCCGCGCTTGTTCGAAGCGGTCGTCCGCCGCGTGCTCCAGCCAGTCGTCGAGCACCATCCCGATGCCGACGCTGCCGGCGCCGAGGTAGGGCATGGTCCGCCAGCCCTCGTCCACTTGGAGGGTGCCGAAGGCGCTCGTCACGCAGCGGTCCAGGTCCTGGTGCAGGAAGCGGGCGGCGCGTCGGAGCAGTTCGGGATCGCCGGTGCGCTCGTAGAGGCGCAGGTGGAGCAGGGCGATGCCGGTGTGGCCGTAGAGCAGCCCCGCCCGCTTCAGCCCGGCGGCGGCAGCTTCGGACGCCAGGTCGGCGCAGCGCAGGGCGGCGGTGTGCAGGGCGTGCTCCCCGGTGGCCGTGCCGAGGGCGTCCAGGGCGAGCCCGATGCCGGCGAGGCCGCTGTGCAGGTCGGGGCCCGCGGACTGCCACGGCTGGTCGAGGAGGCGCTCCGCGAGGGCGGTCGCGCGGTCGCGGTGGCCGAGCCGGTCGTGGGTCCAGGCCAGTCCGGCGAGGCCGTCGTAGAAGCCCAGCGGAGTGCCGGAGGCCGGGTCTTTCGTCCGGTCCAGCAGCCAATCCTCGGCTTGGGGCCAGGGCGCGGCGCCCGTTTCGGCGAGCGCGTACAGGACGCCGGCGGCCCCGTGGCCGAAGGCGACTCCGCCGCCGGCGGTGGCGAACTGCGCCGGGTCCCCGGGCAGGAGCCGGTCCTCGCGGTGGGGAGTGGCCGCGGCGTGGAGGGCCGCGGTCATGGATGCGCGGGCGGCCGGCCAGTCACCCGGGTCGGCGGGCAGGTAGGGACGCGCGGGGGCGGGTGGCGCGCCGTCGGGGGTGGCCGCGGGTCCGGCGACCGGTGCGGCCGCGGGTACGGGTGCGGGTGCGGCCGCGGGTACTGGGGCAGGTCCGGCCGCGGGTGCGGGCGCAGGTACGGCCACGGGTACGGCTCTGGATCGGTCTCCGGCGGGTCCGGCTCCGGTGCGGGTCCCCCCTTCGGCGCCGACGTCGGACCCGTCTTCCTCCGTGGTCCCGGCGTCGGCGAGGATCTCCCGTACGGCCTCGTCGAGGAAGGACCGGGGAACGGGGAACTGCTCCGCCGCGATGTCCGCGAGGTGTGCCGCCTTGGCCCGGTCCATCACGAGCAGGCTCGTCAGCGGCATGAACAGGGCGAGGCGGAGACAGGCCAGGGCGTAGCGGTCGACGGCGAAGCCGCGCCGGTCGGGCGGTGCCACGTACGCCGGGTTGGCGACCGTCTGGCGCAGGCCCTCGTCGACGTGCGCGGCGGCCTCGAAGTCGAGGAGGGCGACGGACGGTTCGCCCGTATCCGGGTCCTCCGCAACCATGATGTTGAAGAGGTGGAGGTCGTTGAAGACGATGCCGCGGGAGTGGACGGCCTCGACGGCCTCGGTCACCCGCGCGTGGATCTTCAGGGCCCAGTCGGTGTAGGCGGCGAGCTCGGCGGGGGCGGGGTCGGCCTCGATCAGGGGGTGGCGGCGGGCGAAGTAGGTGTTCAGGGGCCTGCCGTCGAGGTACTGGAGCGCGAGGAAGTGGTGGTCGCCGACGGTGAAAGTGCCGCGGACGGAGGGGACGCAGTCCAGCCCGTCGAGCTGTTCCAGGGCCCGGCGCTCCCGGTGCAGCCGCGTCACGGCGTCCGCCCCGTCGGCGGCGAGCCCGGCGAACGGGCGGCCCTCCTTGAGGACGACCGGCTCGCCGGTACGGGTGTCGCGCCCCGCGTAGACCCCGCCGCCGTTGGAGAAGTGCAGGGCCCGCTCCACGGTGTACGGGACGCCCTCCAGCGTGACGGCCGAGCGGCGCTCCAGGTGGGGACGCAGGAAGTCGGGGAATTCGACCCAGGCGGGCGGCTGGAACACCGGTCCCCGCGCGTCCGGCACCAGGCGACCGCCGGGCGCCTCGACCGCCGGGACCAGCTCGCCGGCGTCGTCGTAGCAGTGCCGCAGCGTGAAGCTGCCGTAGCGCAGGTGGACCGGGCCGTCGTTCCAGCGCAAGTCGCTGAGGATGTACGGGCCGGGCTCGCCTGCCAGCAGGGCGTCGAGGTCCTCGGCAATGCGCCGGCAGCCGTCCGTGTCCGCGGGGTAGACGGTGAGGAACTTCCCGCTCGCCGCACGGTCGGCGTACTTGGCGTTGCGCAGGTGAAGCAGGTACCGGCTGGGCACGAACTTGAAGGCGACGCCCCGCTCCACGCAGTAGGCGTGTACCTTGCCGAGGACCGCCTCCGCGTTGCCCAGCCCGGCCGAGACGTGGATCTTCCAGCCCTGGGAGGGCAGTCGCAGGCCGAGGGGGCGCAGGGCGAGCCAGTCGCCGCTGCGGTGCGAGGTCCACCCCTCGGGTACGGGGGCCAGGGCGGCCGGGAAGCTCTCGCCGACCCGCCGGTACGGCGCGTCGTAGAACCAGCGGTCGGCGTCGCAGAACGCCGCGTGCCCCTTGCTCACACCTGCTCCCTCGGTCGGTGACGCGGTCCAAGGTGTCACGGCGTGGAGCCCCGGCAACAGTCGCGTTTGTCACCAGCTCGACGTGCACTACGCACGGTTCGCACCTGGGTCGGAACCGGCCCTGTTAACAACGCTCGTGATCAATACAGCTAGCGGCCGCCGCGGTCTTCCGGCGACTTCGGACCCCGGCCCACCGCATCGATCCGGTCACCCTGGCGGGCTCTCCCGTGCACCGGGCCCGGCCGCCACCAGCGCGGGGACTCCGGAGGGAAGCGCAGCCGGGCGGGCCGGCCGCGCCCGCACCCGGCGGGAGCTGTGCGAAGCCGGGATCGTCCGGAATACGCACTACCTGTCCGTAAGTCGACCGTCGATGTGCGGGCCGCCTTCGCACCTGTCAGGGTCGAGGTAAGTCCACCGCCACATAGAAGATGTGACGGTCCCTTGTGCCTTCGAATCGAAAGCGAGTGTTGTCATGCGCCCCCGCTTAGCCGCAGTCTCCGCCGCCGCACTCCTCTGCCTCGCCGGTGCTACGGGCGCGGCCGAGGCGGCGCCCGCGAGCCTGTACGCCCCGTCCGCCGTGGTCCTCACCATCACTCAGGGGGACGACGCGGGCACGGGCACCGTCCTGCGGGCGACGGTCCTCAACTGCGCCTACACCGCCGAGGGCACACACCCCGACCCGCGGGCGGCGTGCGACGCCCTCAACGCCACCGACGGCGAACTCAACCGCCTCGTGGCCACGCAGACTCCGGGCCGGGCCTGCCCGCTGCACTACGACCCCGTCACCATCACGGCCGACGGCGTCTGGCGCGGCAGCCGCCTCGCGTGGAAGCACACGTTCTCCAACGGGTGCGCGATGTCCGCGGGCCTGAACGGCAACGCGCTCTACGCGTTCTGACGCGGGCCCCGTCCGCCACGTCCCCGTCACGGGACGGCGGACCGGACGCCCCGCGGACTGCCTACACGCAAGTGGCCCCGCCCCCATGTGGGGGCGGGGCCACCTGCACACCGCACGAAGCCTGACGAGCTACCAGCGGTACCAGGTCCGCTGCTGCCCCTGGGACGGGCAACGACGCCGATCAGCCACTGAATCCCCTCTTTCACCAGGTCAGCAGCACGGCTGCTGACGAGGAAACGCCACGAGGCCGGGCCGCGTCGACTGGGCATTTTCACCCCGCTCATGAAGGTGACCGTCATCGGATGCGGCTACCTCGGCGCCACCCACGCCGCCTGCATGGCCGAGCTCGGCCACGAGGTCCTGGGCATGGACTCCGACATCGACAAGGTCCACACCCTCAACTCCGGCAAGGCCCCGTTCTTCGAACGCGACCTCGACGGTCTCCTCGCCAAGCACACCACCTCCGGACGGCTCCGCTTCACGGCCTCCTACGGCGAGGCCGCCGAGATCGCCGACCTGCACTTCATCGGCGTCGGAACCCCGCCCCAGGCCGGCAGCGACGCCTACGACCTCACCCACCGCTTCGGCGCCGTCCGCCGCCTGGCCCCCGGCCTGACGACCCCGGCCGTCGTCGCGGTCAAGTCCACCGTCCCGGTCGGCACCGCACCCCGCGTCGCCGAGGTCCTGCGCGAGTACGCCCCCGCCGGGGACCTCGTCGAGGTCGCCTGGAACCCCAGGTAGCTGACCAGACGCGAGGCGACTGCCCGACGGGCGGCCGACGGGCGGCCGATGGGCGCACGCCGGCTCGTACCTCATCTGCCTGGCCGTGCAGGATCCGGACCGCACCCTGGTCGGCCCTGGCCGGCCTGGGATTCCGTCGCCGCGTGCGCAGCCCTGAGCCGGTACCGTGCGGTTTTCCCGCATGTCACGACCAGAACAGCCACGGGGTCGCTCTGATCGAGGACCCGGCGACGCAGCGGCCTGGCCCCAGTGGCCCGGGCTGGCGCTCGCGAAGTCCCGGTTTGGAATCCGTTCTCCCGGCCATACGAGCGGTCAACAGGCTTCGGCGCCCGCTGCGGCCCCGTTCCGGATGGGGGGACGGGAACTCCGGCGCTGCCGGGGGGAGAGGGGGACCCGTATGACCACACCCGAGGAGAACGGGGCCGTGTCCGTACGGGGCGCCGGACCCGCGCGGCGCCCCGGTCCGGGACGGGACGCGGTGCTCGCACTCGGTCTGTTCGGCACCGCCGTCGCGGGCGTGGCCGCCTTCGTGAAGGCCGTGCCGGCGGACGGCATCGGGCTCCCACTGGCCCCGATCGCCGCCTCGACCCTCCTGCTGCTCGGCGTACTCCTGGCGAAGTGGAGCCTTGCACCGGTTCGGCGCCGGCGCCGGAGGCGCACCCTGCGGGCCGAAGGGAGCGCGCAGGCACCCGCGGACCTCCCCGACATCGGGGGCGAGGCCCTCGACCACGCCGGGACCGACGCCGACGGGTTCGAGCACACCGTGGCGGCGCTGTGCGCCCGGGACGGTTGCACCTCGGTGGAGGTGGTCGGTGGCGCGGGCGATCTGGGCGCCGACGTCGTCGCGACGGCGGCGGACGGTCGGCGCGTGGTGATCCAGTGCAAGCACTACGCGCAGGGCCACCGGGTCGGCTCGCAGGACCTCCAGCGCTTCGGCGGGACCTGCTACGTGGTCCACGAGGCGGACGTCGCCGTGATCGTGACGACAAGCTCCTTCACTGCGCCCGCCGTCGAGTACGCCGACACCTGCGGGATCGTCCGTGTCGACGGCGAGGCGCTGGCGGCCTGGACGGAACAGCACACCCCTCCGCCTTGGGCGTCGGGCGCGGGCGCCCCGGCTCCCGGCCCCGTTCCGCCGACAGGTGCGGCATGACGGTCTGCGAGCGGGTCAACGGCGAGCGGGTCAACGGTAGGGGAAGCGGGGTGCGAGGGTGACCTGCGGCGCGCTGCGTTGAACCTGTAGCCGCCGGCGGCGGGGGAGCGAAAGGTGCGGATGCTGCCTGCGGGGCGAGCGACGGTCATGGGCCGGGTGCCGTCACCCCGGGCGGCCAGTGGGTGGTCCTGAGGGGGGCACTGGTTGGAGTCGCCTGCCCCGCTGACCGGCCCGTCGGATGGTCGGCTGGGGGAAGATGACGTGTGTGCGGCATGTGGGCGTCTTGCGTTCGAGCACGGCCGAACTCCAGACGGTGGGACGGCGGGATGCACGACTCGAGCATCCTGACCCACCGCCCCGCGGCGGGTGTCGTCCGCGCGGCCATATGCGGTGTGCTCACCCTGCCGCGTGCCCGAGCCCAGAAGGTGGTGGCCGACCTCCCCCACGTGTCCTTCTGGGACTCCTCGGCCTCAACGCCCCTCCTGGACGCCCGCAACCGCGCCACCGAACACCCTCAAGACCTCACTCCGCCGCACCCGGGAAGCAGGTCCTGCCCCTGCGGAACTGCTCGGAACCCTCGACCTGTTCAGCATCGTGCCAACGGCCCCCTCCTGAACCGGGCGGGCCCCGGGCCCGATGAGGCAGCCCCTGGTGCGCACGGTGTCTGGTATCCGGACAGGGGACCGGCTGGTGATCCGGAGGGGCATGGGCGGGAGCTCCCTTGCCCGCCGCATCGCCACGTGGTTGCGGCAGCCGGCCACGGTCGTGAACTGACACGCATGAGCGGCCCGCGGCACGGTTACACGCCCTCAATGAGATCTGAACGCAGCTGGCCCCCGGGACCGGGCCGCCTCTCCGCATTGTGGCTGCTGCCCCTGCAGACCGTACTCCTGGTCGCCGTGGGGCTGATGGTCACCGGTCCGCTGGCGGACCAGTGGCCCGTGTCGGCGGAAGACGGCATCAGCCGCGGCCTGGCCGCGCACCGCGGCGGACCCGCCACGCCCTTCTCGGACTGGTTGTCCCTGCTGGCCGGTACCCAGAGCGTCATCGCCCTCACCTTCCTCGCCGTGGCCGCGATGCTGGCGCTTTCGCGGGGGCGGTGGCTGCGGGAGGCGGTGTTCCTGGCCGGGGCGGTCGCCGCCCAGTCTGCGGTCTTCCTGCTGGTCACCATGGTGGTGGAACGGTCGCGTCCGCACGTGCCCCAACTGGACGCCGCCCCGCCGACCTCCAGCTTCCCGTCCGGGCACGTCGGCGCGTCGGTGGCCCTGTTCGGCGGCCTCGCCGTCCTCGCCGCGCTCCGTATGCGCGGCGAACGGCGATTGCTGCGGCATGCCCTGGTCACCGCCCTGGTTCTGATTCCGTTGCTCGTGGCGTTCTCCCGGGTCTACCGGGGGATGCACCACCCCTCCGACGTGGTGGGCGGCCTGCTCAACGGCGCGTGCATCCTGCTGGTCATGACGCACGCGCTGCTGCTGCCCGCCCGGCCGCGCCCGCCAGCCCATGCCGTCTTCGGTGCAGTCCCGGCGGGCTGCCTCCCAACGGAGAGCCTCCCGGCCGCCCGCGCCGCCTCCCACGACGGCGCGGCCCGACGGGCCGTGGTGGTCCGCCACCCGCACGGCTGCGGAGCGGAACTGGTCGAGTGCGTGCGGGACATCCTGCGCCACCACGGCTACGCCGACCAGACGTGGACGGCGACGTCCGCCGAACACGCCGCCGGCGGCCTCGGCGAGCGGATCGCCGAAGAGGACCCCGCCCTCGTCGTGGTCTGCGGCGGGGACGGCACCGTACGCGCCTGCGCCGACCTGCTGGCCGGCACGGGGATCCCGCTCGCAGTGGTGCCCTGTGGCACCGGCAACCTGCTGGCGCGCAACCTGCGGCTCCCCGCCGATCCGGCCGCCGCGCTGGAGGCGGCCCTGTCCGGGCAGACCGCGCGGATCGACGTGGGACGGGTCCGGGCCGACGGGTTCGGGTCGGGCCGCTTCACCGTCATGGCGGGAGCCGGTTTCGACGCCGCCATGGTCGGCGACGCCTCCGAACGGGTGAAGCAGCGCCTCGGCTGGGCCGCGTACGCCCTGTCCGCCGCCCGCCACCTCGGCGATCCCCGGATGCGCCTGTCGATCCGCCTGGACGGGGGCCCCGTACGGGAGCGCCGCGCCCGCATGGTCGTCATCGGTAACGTCGGCAGTCTGCAGGGCGGGCTGCCCCTGCTGCCCGACGCCCGGCCCGACAGTGGCCGGCTGGACGTGGTGCTGCTCGACCCTGGCGGGGTCCGTGGCTGGCTCGCGGCGGCGAAGCACCTGGGGGCGCGCATGCTGCCTGGCCGGGCGGAGCCCGGGCCCGGCGGCACGTACGGCACCGTGGCGGGCGGCGCGTTGGAGTACTTCAGCGCCGTACGCATCGACATCCGCTTCGCCCGGCCCCAGCCGCGCGAGCTCGACGGCGACGTCATCGGCGCCGGCACCCGGCTCAGCGCGGAGGTGGAACCGGGCGCGCTGCGCATCTGGCTCCCGCCGCGCACGCCGTACACACCGGGGGAGCAGGGGCATTCGGCCGTGGCCCGGGGCACCGCCGGGGACGCCGGTCGCTCCGAGCCGGCCCCGCACGCCCTCGGCTGCTGAGCCGGGTCATGGAGTAACGACTTCGACAGGGGGTGACGAGCATGGGAACCGCGACACGGGTACCGCAACGCCAGGACGTGGTGGCGGCGGCGCTGGCCGAGCCCGAGGTGGAGGGCGAGGAACTGTCCGCCGAGGAAGCCGTGGACGCGCTGCGGCGCCACGGCGGTTGGGGCCTCGTGCGGAATTCCTTCATCCGCTTCCGGTACGCCGACGGCTTCAGCCACTCCAGAGCGCTGGCCCTGCAGACCGTGCTGTCCATCGTCCCGTTGGCCATCGCGGTCATCGGACTGTCTGACACGCTGCACACCGAGGCCATCGGGCGGATAGCGGAGCTGACGATACGACGGCTGGCGAGCGGGCCGAGCCAGGACGTGGTGGACGACGCCCTGGAGCAGAGCCGGCACCAGCCCGGGGACGGAAGCCAGGCCGCCCTCTGGCTCGGTCTATTGTTTTCGATCGTGAACGTGACCACCGCCCTGTGCCAGGTGGAACGGGGTGCGAACCGCATCTACGGAACGGAACGCGACCGGCCGTTCCTGCACAAGTACACCCGAGGGTTGGTCATGTCCCTGCTCGCCGGCCTGCCGCTCGGGCTCAGCTTCACCTTCACCGTCCTCGGCGCTCACCTCAGCCGCGCCGTGGCCGACGTGTACCACCTCAGCCCGGTCACCCTCCACGCCTGGGACCTGCTGCGCTGGCCCGTGGGCATCCTGCTGGCCGTCTTCGCCACCAGCGCCATCTTCCGCCTCTCACCCCGCCGCACCCAGCCCGGCTACACCTGGCTGGCCTTCGGCGCGACGGTGTACCTGGTGCTGTGGCTGCTGGCGACGTGGGGGCTGAGCCTGTACGTCGGTGCCAACGGCTCGTTCGCCACGGTGTACGGGCCCCTCAGCGCCTTCGTCTCCCTGCTGCTGTGGTCCTACCTGACCTCCATGGCGCTGTTCCTGGGGCTGGCCTTCGCGGCGCAGTTGGAGGCCGTACGGGCCGGGGTGACCGAACCGGTCACGGAGGATCCCGGCGTCTGAACGCGCGACGTGCCCGGACACGCCCGGTACGGCAGCCCCTGGCGCGTGGCGGAGAACACCTGGAAGGAAGCACCACGACCATGGCACGCACGGCACGGCCCTCCACCCCGAGGCGCCTGCTCGCCCGACTCGCCTCCATCCGCTCGGGACCCGACACCCGGTTCGGCGCACGGCTGCTGACGACGGCGACCGCGACCGCCCTCGTATCCGTGCCCTTCGCGCTCGCCGTGGTGCTGGTCGAGTCGCAGTGGGCGCCGCTGAGCCGACTGGACCACGGGGCGGCCGAGCGGCTGCACACGGCGGCGCTGGAGCATCCCGGGTGGGTGCGGGTGCTCGACTTCCTGACCCACGTCGTGTGGGATCCGGTGACGATGCGGCTGCTCGTGGCGGTGCTGGTGGTGTGGCTCCTCGTGCGCGGCGCCGGACGGCTGGCCTTGTGGGCGGCCGTCACCGCGACGGCCGGCGGCTTGCTCGGCCTGCTGGTGAAGAACGTCGTCGCACGGGCCCGGCCCCACCTGCCCGAACCCGTCTCCCACGCGCCCGGGTTCTCCTTCCCCTCCGGACACGCCATGACGGCCACCACCTCCTGCGCGGTGCTGCTGCTGGCACTGCTGCCGCTGGTGCCCCGCCGCTGGCGTCCGCTGCCGTGGGCGCTCGCGGCGGTCTCGGTGGCGGGTGTCGGCTACACCCGCGTCGCGCTCGGTGTGCACTGGGTGAGCGACGTGGTGGCGGGCTGGCTGCTCGGGCTGGCCGTGGTGACGGCGACGACGCTGGCCTTCGAAGCCTGGCGCGCGGACGTCGGACGGCTCCGCACCACGCCCGCCCAGGGTCTGGAGCCGGAGATCCGCTCCGCACACCCCGAGCCGCCGCTGGGTCCCCCGGAGCGCCCCTGACCCCCCCCGCCGGCGACGCCCGCCTCCTGCTTGCCGGCACCCGAATGCCGCCGACCCCGCAAGACTCCTGGACGTGCTGGCACTCTGGCCCGCCCCGGACGCAGACGCCGCAGTCGGCTGGGCCGGCACGGATCTCCCCGGTGCCCGACTCCGTCCAAGGGGTGGTCGCTCCACCGCCCGAGGATGTGGTCTCGTACTTCCGTCTCACCCGCCCGCGCCGACTGGCGGTCACCGGCTCGCCGGGAGCGGGCAAGCCCGTGCTCACCTGGGATCCCATGCTGGCCCTCCTCGAGGAACGGGAGGAGGGGGACCCGGTCCCCGTGCGCCCGTCTCTGGCCGACTGGGACACTGCCGTCCCCCTGGCTGAGCGGCTTGTCGGCCACCTGAGGAGGTCTACGACTGGTCGGCCAAGATGGCTGGGGAGCTGGTCCGCCAACACCGGGTACTGCCGGTACTCGATGGGCTGGACGAGATGGACCCGACCGCGCCCGACGGTACGCCCTCCCCCAGCGCCCCGCGTGCGCTGGCCGCGCTGCGCGCTCTCAACGCCTACCAGGACGGCGGCGCTGCCGGGCCGGTGATTCTGACGTGCCGCACCCGCCATGATGAAGTCCTGGACACGGGCAGTCGGCTGCTCGACGCCGCTCCGCGTCGACATCGCCCGCATCACCCCACCTCTTGCCCGCGCCTACCTGCTCCAGCGTGCCGCCAACCCCGTCGCTGGCGACCGGTTCTGGACGTGTTGGACGCCGAGCCCCCCGGAGTGCTGGCCACCTGTCCGCGGACAGGAGTCCGGAGCCTCGTCTTGGTCCATCTGATGCCTATCCAGGCGGGGCCATCTTGGCATGTCCACATTTGAGAAGATGATCGCTCGAAGCGATGAAGTGCGGGTCGTGGCGGCGTCTGCCGCCTGGCCTGGGGAAAGGCGAGATGAGATTGCGTACGTGGACGCGCGCTGCAGCGGCAGCGGTGGGTGCTGTGACCGTGACCGCCCTCCTGGCCGGGTGCAATGGCCTTGGGGCGGCGAAGGGCAACAGCTCTCCATCGCCGCGTGCCGCCGCGGACACCAAGAAGACGTTCCGCCTGGGCGAGGCCAGTCCGGAGCAGGAGAGTCAGAAGCTGGACTCGCAGGACGCAAAGTTCACGGTGACACCGCTGGAGGTGCACACCGGTACCGAGGCGGACATGGAGAACTCCGGCCTGCAGAAGGACGACAAAGGCCCGCAGATCCCCGTCTTCGTGTGGTCGACGCTCACTCACAAGAGCGGCACGCCCATGAAGGTCGGTGACATGGACGGCGACCTGATGATCAGGACGGAGTCAGGTCTGAGGACGCGTGCCCTGATCGTCATGATGGGCAGTGCGAAGTGGGCCAACTGCCCTGCAACGCAGAGCGAAAAGACCCTGGGTCCGGGTCAGTCAGAGAAGATCTGCACGGCGTTCCTGATCCCGGCGGGCCAGAAGCCGGCCGCGGTCGAGGTCTTCCAGGGCTTCAACGCGGAACCAGCGCAGTGGCCGGTCAGCGGCTGAGCCGAGTGACGGGCCCGACTGCGGTCGCGTTCGCGGCGCCGGCGTCACCGCACCCCGACCCGGCCGCCAGGTGAGCCGGGAGGCGAGCCCCGGCCTCGGGACTGGTACAGCGGTTGCCTCTGAGAACGATCATGGTCCGATCGGCGCGAGTGTGCTGACGCGGTTCTCGGACTCCAGCAGCCGCTTCGTCAGCTGCTGGAGTAACCCGCCCTCGCCGGTCAACTACAGGCCCTCGGCCTGGGCGCCGACTCAGTGAGTGCTCCAGAATCTGCTGGGTACGGCTACTCATGCGTCGAGCAAGGGTGACGCCTACCGTCACATGCATGTTCAAGAGCCTCGCATCCCAAGCACGCGTCTCCAAGCGGTCCGTCCTGCATGCCGTCACCGGGCTCGTGATGGTGGCGCTGTCAGTCGTTGCCGTAGTGGCGGGGAACGCCATGTGGAACGGCGCGCCGTATCCTTCGGTCGACCCCGACGCGGTCGCACAACGGCTCAGGGCACGGTCCGATGAGGTGTACGAGGGCTTCGCGCTGCCCGAAAAGCACGCTGCGGAGTCGGGCAGGGGCGGTACCGGCGCCTGCTACTACCGCGGGCTGAGGAGCATCGCTCACATTGACGAGGCTCGAAGCGACGTCCGCAGCTTCGGTCTCGACTGGAGCGTGCCCGACGTCCCTGAAGCCACCGCCCGAGACGCGCAGCAGCGCCTGCGCCAACAGCTGGTGCAGAAGGGTTGGAAACTCACCCACGAAGGCGACCGTGCAGGCGTGTCCTTCCGCCAATTGGGCTTCCGGTTCGAAAACCCGGAAGACGGGGACCAGGTCGACGTGCAGTGGAACAACTCGACCACGACTTTGTTCATCAGCGTCTACGCCCCTTGTGGGCAGGTTCCCGACGAGTTCCTGGAGCACGACTGGGCTGGGGCGGAATGGCACCCGAAAGAGCGACCGACTGGGCCTTGAAGCCCTTCAGGGTCGATGCTGGCGTGGTGGTCGCTGGTGAGCATCACCACACCGGTGCACCAGGCGAGGGTGGAACGGTCGAGCAGACGGAGTTCCGCGAGGGTGCGCCCAGGACGCGATCGCGCGGTGCACCCGGCTTGGTCACGGGTTCAACGGTGGTGCGGGCGAGCGGGTGATCGTCAAAACTCTCGAGGAGGGACCGGAGAGCGCCACCCACTGGTCCACCGCTCGCTCGCCGAGGACTGATCCGCCACTGTCGTGACGCCGACCACATTCACCACCCAGCGTTTTAGGGCTCGGCCTCCCGCGCACGTCGTGGGGCCCCCATGCCGCCGCGCCCGGTCTCCTCGTGCTGAACTGGACTGCGGGCCGGGACGTTCCCCACCTGGTCCAGGCACCGCCGAACACCGCCACACCAGCCCACCACGATCAGCGAGGCCCGCTGCCTCCGCTGAAACGCGAGCGCCTGAAAGAAAGGGGGAGGCCGAAGACCGGCCCTCCCCCTCCGGCCGTCGCCGACCGGCGAGTGGGGTCTGCTCCCGCGGCTCCACCAGGGAGGCCGGACCCGGACCGTCCCGCGGTGTGGGGGAGTGGTACTGAGCCCGATCGAGGGCCCCGCCCCGACCCCTGACGGCACCGTCACCTTCCTGGATCGAGCCAGCCCCGCTCGGCGCCCGATCCTGGCCCGCTTCCTTCCTGCGCCGCACCAACCCCTCAAACTTGACTCGCATTGTGACCGCCTTGACAGTCATGACTGGAAAAATTTAGGATCCGGTCCAGGCTCTACGTGAGCTCGCGTTCAGTTTCGCCGAGAGGGGTACGTGTGTCTTCCGAATATGGGCGTTTGATTTGGCGCAACGGCACTTTCATGCCGTGGGAAGAAGCGACGGTCCACATCAGTTCCGTCGGGCACGCCTCGGTCTCCGCCGCTTTCGAAGGCGTACATTCCTACTGGAGCGGCACGCGCGGGACGCTGCACGGATTCCGGCTCCGTGATCACATGCAGCGGCTGCTGGACTCGCTCCGGCTGGGCTGGCTGGAGCCCGCGTTCGACGCGGACGCGCTCGTCGCGGCCACCGTCGAGCTGCTCGCTTCGTGGGGGACCAGCGGCAAGGACCTCTACGTGCGCCCGTGGGGCTTCGCCGGAGGGACGCACAAGGAGCAGATGGTGCCGCGCGGCACCCCGGCAGAGATCGCCATCGAGACCTGGGAGTTCGAGAGCAAGCTCGGCCGGGGACGCACCTGCACGCTCGCCGTCAGCTCCTGGCCCCGCTTCAACCCCGGGGCCTCACCGGCGTCGATGAAGGTGTTCTCGAACTACCACAACGGCAGGCTGGGCAACGTCGACGCCCGCGCCCGCGGCGCCGACTGGCCCGTTTTCCTCAACGGTGCGGGCAACGTCACCGAGTCGTCCGGCTCGTGCATCGCCCTGGTGAAGGGCGGCCGGATCATCACCCCGGACCTGGCCAGCGGCGTCCTGGACAGCATCACCCGCAAGACCCTGTTCCAGCTCGCCGAGGAGGAGCTCGGCCTGTCCGTCGAGGTCCGGCCCGTGGAGCGGACGGAGCTGTACCTCGCCGACGAGATCTTCCTGATGGGAACCGCGGCCGAGGTGCTGCCCGCCGTGGAGGTCGACGGCTTCGCCCTCGGTGACGGCAGGACCGCGGGAGAGATCACGCGGGCGCTGGAATCCTGCTACCACGACACGGTCCGAGCCGTCACCGGCAAGCACGACGAATGGCTCACGCCGGTTCCGGCGGCGGCACACTGAAGCGCGGTTCGGCCGTACGGATGCGAGCGGCGTAGAGCGCCGGGTCGAGGCCCAGTACGCGGAAGCCGGCCAGTCGTACGAGCAGCACCGGATGCGCCCCGCGGCGGTACAGGGCGGCGACGTCGCCCCGGAGCAGCTCGTCGCGCTCCTCCGCGGTCAGCGGACGGCGCGCGAGCTCCCGCCGCGGGTCCGTCCGCAGTCGTTCCAGGGTTCCCGGCTCGTGCGCGATGTCGTAGCAGAGTCGGTCGATCGCATGGACGCTCATCAGTGGGTCCTTTCGTCCTCTTCTTGACGTGTTCCTTCGTGCGGCCGTTCACGGCCCGCCCGCTCCTGTCCTCTTCCCCCGCCGCACATCTGCTCCTCGGCTCCGGAACGCGTCCACCGCGTTCCGGAGCCGCAGGCGTTGCACGTGCTGTGCGCCCGTTCAGGCGGGACCCCACGCTGCGAAGGCGTGCCCCTCGCCGTCCCGGTGGTCCATGTGGGCGACGGACAGGTCCGCGGCCATTTCGGCGGCCGCTATCCACGGCAGGATCTCGCCGGCGACCGTTCCGGCCTCTTCGATGCGCCGCTCCGTGGTCTCGGCCACGAGCCCGTCCAGATCACCACGGTGCAGCCGGTCGGCGACGGTACGGGCCCAGGTCGGCCTCGGCACGCCGTACAAGCGGTCGGGCAGCATGCGGGGGCCGCCCACCTCCAGCGAGAAGCTGCCGCTGGCGACGACGGCGATGCGACGGCCCGGCAGGTCCTCCAGGGCGTTGCGCAGCACCCGGCCGAGCCGTCTGCAGCGCTCGGCGGAGGGCCTGGGCGCCACCATGCCGTTCAGATACACGGGTACGACGGGCAGCCGGCGCGCGTTGAGGAAGTGCAGCGGCACCACGACGGAGTGGTCGACCGAGTGGCTGCGAAGGGCCACCGGGTCGAAGTCCTGCCGGACCAGTCCGCGGTGGAGCCGCGTCCCGACGCCCCCGTCGAGGGCGTACGAGGTGGGGGAGACGCCCGGGACGTCGTCGTTGGGGCCGCTGGCGCTGTCCCCGGTGGCGATGGCGAACGTCGGCCACATGTCGGGGGTGAAGGTGTTGATGTGGTCGCAGGTGAGAACGACGAGAACGTCGGCGTCCGCCCGTGCCACCACCTCGTCGACCGCCGCGTAGCGCCGCGCGAGCTCCGCCCCGGCGGCCGTGTCGGCGCGGGCCAGCGCGGGGAAGCCGGGGGTGTGCGGGACCCCGGCGACGGCGACGATGTCAGCCATCCTCCGTCACCCGCCCAGTGCCGTCGCCGCGGCCACCGTGGCGGCGTTCCTCGACACGGGCGCAGCCGTGGAGGCGCCGGGCGCCGTGCCCTCGGAACGGGCCGTGCGGTAGATGTCCCGGAGCAGCCGCAGGGTGCCGAGCCCCGCCGCGCCGTCGGCCGCCATGGTGCGCCCGTCGCGGATCGCGGCGGCGAAGTCGGCGATCTGTCGACGGTGCGAGATGCCGTAGTAGCCGATGCCGGCGGGGGCCGGTGCCTTCTGCGCGCCCACTTCGCGCGCCGCCGCCCGCAGGGCGTCGCCGCCCTCGGCGAGGTGCAGCGTCCCGGGGTGGTCCAGGTCGAAGAGGACCGAGCCCTCGGTGCCCACGAGTTCGATCCGGGTGCGCCAGGTGATGCTGCTGGCGACCGTGACCTGGTACGTCACCAGCGCCCCCTGCGGGCCCCGCAGGACGGCCGCCAGCGTGTCCTCCGTCTCCATGCCGCCCCGGGGTGCCGTGTGCCCGACGGCCGCGCCGACGACGGCGAGGCCGCCGGTGAGCCAGCGCGTCACGTCGAGGGCGTGGTAGCCCTGGTTGACCAGGGCGGAGCCGCCCTCGCCGGCGAAGGTGCCGCGCCAGTAGCTGTCGGCGTAGTAGGAGTCGTCACGGCCGCACTGGAGGCTGACGGTGCCGGACACGAGCTGCCCGAGGAGGCCGTCGGCCAACCAGTCGCGCACGGCGCGGACCACCGGGTCGTAGCGGTGCTGTGAGACGACCGACAGGACGCGGCCGGCGCGTTCGGCGAGAGCCGTCAGGGCGGCCCCTTCCTCGACGGTCATGGCCAGCGGCTTCTCGACCAGGACGTGTTTGCCCGCCTCCAGTGCTGCGGCGGCCAGCTCGTAGTGCTGGGCGTGGTCGACGGTGATGGAGACGCTGTCGACCACGGGGTCGGCCAGGACGTCCCGCACGTGCGAGGTCACCTGCGGCAGTCCGTACTCCCGGGCCAGGGCCCGGGCCCGGGAGAGGTCGCGATCGCACGCCCAGCGCAGTTCGGCGCCCGGTAGCGCGGAAAATCCGTCGACGTGGTTGGGCGCTACTCGCCCGCAGCCCACCACGCCATGAACGAGGGGTTTCACGGAGAACTCCTAGGTCTCGCGGTTGCCTGCCGGGCGGCAGCACGAAAAAGGCACACCAGGCGGGCTTCTTGCCTTAAGTCAATGTCACGCGACTTCTGAATGTCAATGTGCCCAGCTCTTCTCCGCGAACCTGGCTGAACGGTTTAGTGACTCAATTAGTGACTCTACTTGACAGGTGATCGTTGGAGCGGCTTGACTCTGCCTCGCCCGGCATGGGGACGCTGCCTCGAAGGCCGCCCCGGAGCTCCCGCAGAGCGTCTCCGCCGGGCCGATACGCACCCCGACCACGAGCCGCCCCTTCGCGGCAGACCGGAGGACGTCGTGCTCCATCCCGACGAACTGGCCCGGCGTGCCCGGCGGAGAGTCGTCGAACTGGCCGCACGCAAGCCGGTTCACCTCGGCGCCGCGCTGTCCATGACCGACCTGCTCGCCGTCCTCTACACGCGAGGCCTGCGATACCGCCCGGACCGGCCCGATTGGACCGACCGGGACCTGCTCGTCCTCAGCAAGGGCCACGGCGCCTACGGCCTCTACGCGGTCCTCGCCGAACTCGGCGTCATCACGACGGACCTGGCCGCTCTGCCCGGCCACCCCTCCGATGCCGTACCCGGCATCGAGGCCGCGACCGGCGCCCTCGGCCACGGCCTCTCCCTCGGCTGCGGCATGGCCCTCGGCGCGCGGCTGGCGGGCCGCGACCAGCGGGTCGTCGTCGTCACCGGCGACGGCGAACTCGACGAAGGAAGCAACTGGGAGGCCGCGCAGTTCGCCGCCCACCACCGCCTCGACAACCTCCTCGCCGTCGTGGACCGCAACCGGCTCCAACAGGAGGGCGACACCGAGACCGTCAACGCCCTCGAACCGCTCGCCGACAAGTGGCGGGCGTTCGGCTGGCAGGTCGCCGAGGCCGACGGGCACGACACCGGCGCCGTCACCGACGCCCTCGCCGTGCTCCGGGCCGGCGACGGACCCGCCGTGCTCCTCGCACACACGGTCAAGGCCAAGGGCGTTCCCTTCGCCGAAGGCGATCCCGCCTGGCACATGGGCCAGTTGGACGCCGCGCAGCACCGGACGGCCCTCGCCGCCCTCGACGGACCCGCTGCCCCCGCCCCCACCCTTGCTCCCGCCCCCGTCCTTGCCGCCGCGCGAGGTGAGCAGTCGTGACCACCGCACCGCTCACCATGCGTGCCGCGCTGGCCGCGGCCCTGACCGAGGCCGTCGACGCGGACCCCGCACTGGTCACCCTGGGCGCCGACGGACAGGCCCTGTTCCAGGGAGTCATGGCCCGCCACCCGCGCCGGTACGTCGACGTCGGCATCGCCGAGGCGAACCTCGTCGGAGTCGCCGCCGGCCTCGCCCGCAGCGGCATGCGCCCCGTGGCGGCCGCGATGGCACCCTTCCTCGTCCGGCGGGCGTACGAACAGCTGCGCCTCGACGTGTGCGTGCCGGCGCTGCCCGTGGTCTTCCTCGGCGTCGGCGGCGGACTGGGCTACGGCCACCTCGGCCCCACCCACCACGCCACCGACGACATCACCCTCATGTCGGCGCTGCCCCACATGAGCGTCCACTGCCCCGCCGACGCCGCCGACGCGGTGTCCGTGCTGCGCACCCTGCTCCCGGCCGACGGTCCCGCGTACGTACGGCTCTCCGCGCGCGCCGATCCGAGGCTGCCCGCCGAGGCCTCCGACGGCGACCCGCGCACCCCCCGCCTGCTGCGCGCCGGGGACGACGTACTGCTGCTGGCCACCGGCCGCTGCGTGGCCGAGGCGCTCGCCGCGGCCGACGCCCTCGCCGACGACGGTGTGGATGCCGCCGTCGCCTCGGTGACCACCCTCCATCCCTTCCCCCGGGAGGCCGTACGGGCGCTGGCCCGCGACCGGGCGCTCGTCGTCACCGCCGCGGAGTCCTTGGGTCCGGGCGGCCTGGGGGACCGCACCGCACTGACGCTCGGCCGTGAGGGCCCCCCGTTGGTGCGTCTGGAGACCGACCACCGCCACCCACCGGTCGCGTCCCACGAAGACCTTCTCCACTTCTACGGCGTGGACGGCCGCGGCATCCGGTCCGCCGTGCTCGGTCAACTCACCAGGAACACGAGGAAAGCGTGACGATGAGGATCCTCTCCAGCGCCCAGGCCTGCGGATTCGGGCCCGTCTCCAAACTGGTCGCCATCACCCCGCTGCTCGCCGGCAGCAGGGTCGACTTCGTCGGCCAGGACGTCGCACTCGACTTCGCGCGGCGGCACAGCCACCGCTTCCACCGCATCACCGAAGGCGACACCCGCCGCCACGAGGACGTGGCGCAGCCCCTCGCCGACGCCGATCTCGTGGTCAGCGTCATGGACGCCGAGCTCGTCTTCCGGGCGGTACGCGCCGAGGTCCCCGTGCTCTTCTTCGACAGCCTCCTCGGCTTCTGGCTGACCGACCGCTCCTTCGAGGAGCTGGCGGCGCGCGCACAGCTCGTCCGCTGGGCCGACGACGACACGGCCCGCTACGTCTTCGACTCGCTCGCCCCGCACGAGCGCATCCTGGTCGCCCATCTCCTCGCCCGGCGGTCCTATGCGCAGAACTTCCCCGGTGTGCCCGCCCGCATCGCCGCCCTTGCCGGGGCGGGTGCCGACCACATCGAGCTGTGCGGTCCCATCGTCGACCGCAACGCCTTGGAGAGCGCCCTCACCGAGCCGTCGCCGGAGCGGCCGGCCGGCCTCCTGATCAACCTCGGCGGCTTCCAGAACTTCTTCCTCGACTACGAGTCCCACAACGCCTACCTCGACGTCCTGCGCCGCTGGGTCGCCGAACTGGCCGCGGCCCGCCCCGAACTGGGCCGCATCCTGGTCTGCGGCGGAGCGTTCCGCCAACCCGTCACCGAGACCCACGGCGAGGTCGAGGTCGAGTACGCCTTCCTGCCCCAGACGGAATTCCTCCGGCACCTCGCCCACGCTCCGCTCTACGCCGTGCCGCCGAGCCTCACCTCGCTGCACGAGGCCGTCATCCTGCGCCGGCTGCCGCTGCTGCTCCCCGAGCAGCACTACGGCCACATCGCCAACCTGCGCGCCCTGCGCGGCACCGTCGTCGGCGACATCGCGGCCAGCCTCACCGACCTCGGCAGCAGGTTCGACGTCCCCGAGGACGATCTGGAGGGCACCAAGGCCCTCGACCGGCTCACCCGCGAACTCCTGAACGACGAGTCCGGCTACCGCCACCTCGTCGATCACCTGGACGCACGTTTGACCGCCTACCAGGAACTGACCGCCCAGGAACGCCAAGCCGCCGTCGACGAACTCGGCGCCCTGCTCGGCGGACCCGCGCTGGCAGACCTGCTCGACCGCGCCGACGCGGCCCTCGCCCCCGCCGGGAGCAACGCATGACCCGCACCCCCGTCCCGCACCCTCCCACCTCCTCCGCTTCCGCATCCGCCCCCGCCCCCGCCTCCTCCGCCCCGGTCCCGGCCGACCTCGCCGACCTGACCGAACGGACCGTCGACACCGACGAGGTCGCGCGGCTGATGCTCGCCGCGCACCTGGAGCGCACCGGCGCCCCCGAGCCCGGCCCCGACCGCGTGCGGTCCACCACGTGGACTCCGGCCGGTGCCCGCAAGATCCGCCGACGCACCTTCGTCCAGCTCGACGTCGACGACGTGCCCGTCGCCGTGGCCAAGGTCCCGCTGTCCGTCACCGATCCGAAACTCGCCCGCGAGCTGGAGATCCTGCGCGGCTTCCCCGCACCCGCGCCGCTCGGAAGCCCGGTGCCGCTGGACGCCCTGTGCGGCGGGTTCACGATGACCCACCTGCCCGGTACCGACCTGCCCACCGCCGTCGCGGGCACCGACGGACCCCACACGCTGTGGCAGGTCCTGCGGCCCGCCGTCGAACGGGTCGCCGAGCTGCACCTGTCGGGGAAGCGGGCCCCGGCCGCCCCGGAGCGCGCCCTCGCGACGGCCGCCGCGTACGTCCGCGAACCCGAGTTCGGCGTCCCGTACGCCGACGAGGCGCTGCGCACGGCCCTTCTGGCGCCCACCCACGGCGACCTGGGCCCGTGGAACGTGCGCTACGACGTCCGCGACGGGTCGGCCAGGGTCCTGGACTTCGAGGACTTCCGCGCCACCGGCATCGCCGCCATGGACATCGTGAACCTTCTCGTCACCACGGCCCTCCCGGTCTTCCCCGACTACCCGGAACACGGCTTCGACTGGCTCTACGACCAGGTCTTCGCCTCGAACCACTGGTTCCGGTCCGTACTGGAGCAGGGCCTGGACCACTACGCGACGCTCACCGGGCAGCACCCCGGCCGCGTCCTCGACCTGCTGCCCTTCACCTGCCAGTGGCTCATCGAGCGCATCGAGGCCGAGGGCCGGGACACCAGCGGTCTCTTCTACCGCACCTTCGTCGAGCGCTACCTGGAGCGACGGCCCGCGGCCTTCGGGAGCAACCATGTCTGAGCAGTTCCGCACCACCCCTGCGGACGCCGTCGTCATCGGGGGCGGCCCCGCCGGACTGTTCGCCGCGCTGACCCTGGTCAGGGCGGGCCGACGCGTCGTCCTCCTCGAAGCCGGCGGCGACATGGGCGAAAGCCTGTGCCCCCGACTCGTGGCGCGCATGGACGGGCGTACGGTCCGCGACGCGGAGAAGTTCCGCCTGCAGTGCCCGCGCTGCACCTGCCTCACGGGCCTCGGCGGCGCCGCGTTCCACTTCGACACCAATCTCGGATACATCTCCTCGCTGACCCGCTCCAAGATCGAGTCGGCGCCCGACGGGACGGTCCGCTCCTACAGCGGTCTGGAACGCGCCCTCGGCTCCTTCGACCGCGCGCAGGACCTCATCTCCGAGGCGTACCGAATCCTGTACGAGCTGGGGCTCCCGCCCGCCGGACCGCCGCACGAGCCGGCCGACTCCCTCCTCGGCGACGGCACCGTCTTCCAGCACGTCGACACCGCGTACTCGCAGAGCGTCACCGTGGACGACTCCCTCGTCGTCATCGCCCGCCTCAAGGCCGAACTGGAACGCGGCGGCGGCAGCGTCCTGCTGCACCACCGGGCCACCGACGTCGAACCGCTGGCCGGCGGCGGGTTCCGGGTCAGCGCCGACACCCCCCGCGGGCCCGCCGCGTTCCGGGCCGAAGGCGTCATCGTCGGCGTCGGCAAACTGGGCCTGCCCTGGGTGCGCGACCTCGCCGGCCGCATCGGCGTACGCCACCGGCCCAGCAGCCGGGTCGACCTGGGCGTGCGGCTGGAAGCCGGCCGGGAGGACCTCGCACCCCTCCTGGACGGCTGCCACAACCCCAAGCTGTCGTTCCTCAACGAGGAGGGCCACTCGGTCCGGACGTTCTGCGTGTGCGAGGGCGGCCGGGTCATGCAGTACGGCTTCCTCGACGCCGTCGCGCTCGACGGGCAGCACTGCCTGAACCAGCCCACGACCAAGTCCAACCTCGGCATCCTCACCACCGTCGACCTGCCCGAGGGGACCGACGGCACCGAACACGCCGGCGCCTTCGCACGGCGCGTCGCCGCGTACGGCGGTGGCCGGCCCGTCGTCAGCACCGTCGACGAACTGTCGGGACGGCCCGCCCCGGAAGGACCGCTCGCCACCAGCCTCATCAGCTACCACCACGGCGACCTGCGCGACTGCCTGCCCGCGTCCATCGTCCGCGACGTTCTCGCCATGGTCGGCCGGCTCAACACCCTTCACCCCGGGCTCGTCCCGGGCACCGCCACGGTCGCGGCACCCGTCGTCGAACGCCTCTTTCCCGACCTGGACCTCTCCGACGACCTGGAGTCGTCCGTGCCGGGGCTGTACTTCGTCGGCGACAGCTCCTCGAAGATCATCGGCATCACGTACGGCGCGGCCACCGGCATGGCCGCGGCCCGCTCCGTGCTGCGCCGCGGCGCCACCGTGGGCCCGCCGACGGGCGGGGGGCACTGATGATCGTCCTGCCGCACCGCATACCCGCCACGGCGCAGCCGCACTACGCACACCGCACCACCCCGCTGTCCGCGCCGGCGGCCGCCCTGCTCGACGGCCCTGGCGGCCACCTGGCGCTCGCCGCCCTCAGCCACCTGCTCCTCCACCGGTACGGAACCGGCTGGGACGTCGTCGGCGCCCCCGGCGGCACCTCCGTGCGCTACGTCTGCGCCGAGGACCGGGAGACGGGCACCCTGGCGGAACTCACCGGAGCAGCGCGTCCGGTCGACGCAGGCCTGCCGGCCGACGGCGAGCCGTACGTGGCCGTACTGCCCGCCCGGCCGGTGATCACCCCGCCGGCCGCTGTCGGGCGACCCGTCTGGACCGCCGCCGCGGAGGGCACCGCCCTGCACCTCACCTACGACGGCGCCGTCGTGGACGCCACCACCGCAGGACGCGTGGCCCGGCACCTGGCCCTGCTCGCCCACCACACGGCGGAACGGCCCCTGACCACCGCGGGCACCGTCGACCTGCTCCTGCCGGACGAGCGGGAGCTGCTGCTGGACACCTGGAACGCCCCGCACACCCCCCACGCGGACACCACCCTGCACGGCATGGTCGGCGAGCAGGCCGCCCGCACACCCGACGCGATCGCCCTGCGGGACGGCGCCACCGAGCTGACGTACGGCGAGCTCGACGCCGCCTCCGACCGGTTCGCCCACCGGCTGCGCCCGCACGTGGGCGAACCCGGTGACCTCGTCGTGCTCACCGGCGACCGGGACCTCTCCCTCTTCACGGCCGTCCTCGGCACGTGGAAGGCCGGGGCCGGCTTCGTCCACCTCGACCCGCACCTGCCGGACCCGCGGGCCGAAGAGATCCTCCGCCTCACCGCTCCCGTCGCAACGCTCACCACGACGACCGGTCACCGCGCCGTCGCCGACCGGGCCCTCGACGTCGCCGCCTTCCTCGACCCGGCGCTGCCCGCCGGTGCGCCCCGTGAGCCCGGTGCACCCGCCGACCTGGCTCGCCCCGACACCACGGCCTACGTGCTGTTCACCTCCGGCAGTACCGGCACCCCCAAGGGCGTCGTCCGCCCGCACCGCATGCACACCTCGCGCATCCGGCTGGAGCAGGCGATGTACGGCATGGGACCGGACGACCGGCACCTGCTCAAGTCGGCGATCAGCTTCCGGGAGTTCGCCTGGCCGCTGGCGACCGGCGGCACCGCGGTGCTGGCCGCGCCCGGCCGGGACAGGGACGACCGCTACCTCGCGGAACTCATCCGCGACCAGCGCATCACCACCGTCAGCTTCGTGCCCTCCATGCTGCGGCTGCTGCTCACCCAGCCCGCGTTCCGGACGGCGCCCGCGCTGCGCCACGTCTTCGTCGGCGGTGAGGCACTCGGGCAGGACCTGGAGGACGAACTGCGCGGCCTCGGCTTCGAGGTCCACAACACGTACACCCTCAGCGAGGCCGATTACGTGTGCCACCGCACCGGACCGCTCACCGCCCCCCGGCCCGAGAACGCGGTCGGTACGGTCGTCGGCATCCCGCTCGACATGCGGATCTACCTCTGCGACGCGGCGGGTCGGCTCGTACCGCCCGGTACCGTCGGGGAGATCCACACCGGCGGCCCCGGACTGGCCGACGGCTACCTCGGCCGCCCCGATCTGACCGCCGACCGCTTCCGCCCCAACCGGGTGGACCCCGCCGGCCCCGAGGTCCTCTTCCGCACCGGAGACCTCGCCCGCCACCTGCCCGACGGCCAGGTCGAGTACCTCGGACGCGCCGACGACCAGGTCAAGGTCCGCGGGCAACGGGTCGAGCCCGCCGAGGTGGAGACCGCGCTGCGGACACACCCCGGCATCGCCGACGCGGCCGTCGTCGGCATTCCCGACCCCGACCAGGGAGCCGTCCTCGTCGCCTACGTCGTACCCGAGCGCGACGAGGTGCCGCCCCAGCGGCTGCGCGACCACCTCGCCGCCCGGCTGCCGGACTTCATGGTGCCCGCACACCTGGCTTCGGTCCCCGCCCTGCCCCTGCTCGACAGCGGCAAGGTCGACCGCAAGGCGCTGCGCGTCCCGCCCCGCACCCGCCCCGACCTCGACGCGCCGTACACCCCGCCCACCACGCCCGACCAGGAGAGGGCCGCCGCCCTGATGGCCCGCGTCCTCGGCCTGGCCACCGTCGGCATCGACGACGACTTCTTCGCCCTGGGCGGCGACTCCCTGCGCCTGATGCTCCTGCGCGGCGCCCTGGAGTCGGCCTGCGGACACGAGATCGCCCTCGCCGACGTCCTCGCCGCCCGTACCCCGCGCGGCCACGCCCGTCTCCTCGGCGACGCGACCGGCACCGTCCCGGCCCGCCGCCCTGCCGAACGGCGGCGCACGCCGCAGCGCAGGAGCACCGCACCGACCGCCCGCACCCGCTCGTCCGAAGGAGGCGAACCGAGATGAACGCCCCCCGGCCCGGCCACCCCGCAGCGGCCCCCGCCGGAGCCCCGGCACCTGCCCCCGCCCCGGCCCCGGACGACGAGTACGCCGTCGCCATCGTCGGCATGGCCGTACGCCTGCCCGGCTGCGACAGCCTCGACCGCTACTGGGAAATCCTCGCCTCGGGCGAGGACAGCATCACCCGGCGCGCCCACACGTCCGGCCCGTTCGTCCCGGCGTACGGCTCGATCCCACGCCCCGCCCACTTCGATCCGGCCCGCTTCGGCATCGCCCCCTCCGAAGCCCTGCTCCTCGACCCGCAGCACCGACTGCTGCTGGAGGCCGCCGACGAAGCGCTGGACGCCGCGAACGTCGACCGCGTCCGCACCCCGGCCGTCAGCGTCTACGCGGGCGTCGGCCACAACGACTACGAACGCTGGGTGGGCACCGCACTCGCCGGACACCCCGGCGTCGACGCCCAGGCCCTGGAGGTCACCAACCGGGGGGACTACGCCGCCACCCGCGTCGCCTACCGGCTCGGCCTGCACGGCGCCGCCGTGACCGTCCAGTCCGCCTGCTCCACCGCGCTCACCGCCGTCCACCTCGCCGTGCAGGACCTCCTCGGCCACGGCAGCGACCTCGCCGTCGCCGGGGTCGCCGCCGTGCGCGTTCCGGCGCCGGGCGGATACGACGCGCCGCTCGGCGGCATCGGCTCCCCGGACGGCGTGTGCCGCCCCTTCGACCGTGCGGCCGGTGGCTCCGTACCCGGCGACGGCGCCGGCGCCGTGGTGCTCAAACGCCTCGCCGACGCCCTGCGCGACGGCGACGACATCTGGGCGGTCGTCCGCGGCACCGCCATGAACAACGACGGCTCCGGCAAGTCCGGCTTCGCCGGCGTCGACCCGGCCGCACAAGTCGAAGTCATCCGCGCCGCACTGCACGTCGCAGGACTCGGGCCCGCGGACATCGACTACGTCGAGGCGCACGGCAGCGGCACCCGCATCGGCGACGCCGCCGAGTGGAGCGCGCTCGGCGAAGTCTTCGCCGACGTACCCCACCCCGTCCACGTCGGGGCCGCCAAAGCCGGCCTCGGCCACCTGCGGGAGGCCGCGGGTCTCGCCGGACTCGTCAAGGCCGTGCTGTCGCTGCGGCACGGGCGGCTCGCCGCCACCCCGCACTTCGAGCGGCTGCCCTCCGACCTCGCCCGCAGGGGCGGCCCGTTGCAGCCGCTGGGCGACGCCCTCGACTGGCCGGTCGCCGAGGGCCGCCCCCGGCGCGCCGGAGTCAGCGCCTTCGGACTCGGCGGAACCAACTGCCACGTCGTTCTCGAAGAAGCCCCGACCCGCCCGCACGACGCCCGAGGAGGAGCGGACGGCGCGCAGCTGGTGCTGCTCTCCAGCCACCACCCCGACGCCCTGACCGCCGACCTCGCCGCCCTGCGCGACCACCTCGACCGCGCCCCGTCCCGCACGGCCGACACCGCCTGGACCAGCCAGACCTCGCACCACCGCCACCCGCACCGCGGCTACGCCGTCGTCACGCCCGAAGGCGGCACCCGGGCGGCGTTCGCGGCCGACCGGCTGCGCGTACAGCACGGCCGGGCACCGGCCCGACCGCCCGAGGTCGTCTTCGTCCTGCCCGGCATCGGCAGCCACTACCCCGGCATGGGCGCCGACCTGGCCCGCACCGACCCCGTCTTCGCGGAACACCTGCGGGCCGCCGTCACGATCGCCGACGAACTCACCGACGGAGCCGTCGGCCGGTCCTTCGCCGCACCACGGGCACGCGGCACCGGTGAAGGCGACCGCGTCGACCTGCGCGCCCTGCTGCGCCGGGACGGCGCCACTCGCCCACCCCACCGGGAGCTGCGCCAGGTCCATCTGTCCCTGTTCTGCCTCGAACACGCCATGGCGCGCACCCTCATCGACCTCGGCATCAGGCCCGCCGCCCTCCTCGGCCACAGCCTGGGGGAGTGGGTTGCCGCGGTGCTGGCCGGCGTCATCGGCCTCGACGACGCCATGGCGGCCGTCGCCCGCCGGGCCGACCTCGTCGTGACGGCCGGGGAAGGCGCCATGCTCGGCGTGCTCGCCTGCGCCGCCGACGTCGAGGAGTACGCCGTCGGCGACACCTGGCTCGCCGCCGACAACGGCCCCGGCCACTGCGTGTTCTCCGGGCGCCCGGCCGCGGTCTCCGCGCTCGCCGACCGGCTGCGCGCAGACGGGTTCACCGTCCTGCCCGTCGACACCGCGCACCCCTTCCACACACCCCAGCTCACGCGGGCCGCCGACCTGCTCGGCGAGGACCTGCGCGGCGTTCGGCTGGGACCGGCGCGCATCCCGATCGCCTCCAGCGTCCTCGGCCGCTGGCTCGACGGGGAGACGCCCGGGCCCTCCTACTGGCGCGACCACATGGTCGGCCGCGTCCGGTTCCGCACCGCCACGGAGCTCGTCCTGAGCCGCCACCGCGTCCTGATCGAGGTCGGCCCCGGCACCGCCCGCCCGTGGCTCGCCCAGAGCGACCCGGACGCCGTGTGCGTACGGACCGTCCGGCACTCCTACGAGCGCGTGCCCGAGCGGCAGGTCCTGCTGGAAGCCCTCGGCGAGCTGTGGACCCACGGCGTCGAGGCCGACTGGGAGCGCCTGCACCCGGCCCCCGGTCGCCGGACGACCCTGCCGCCCCGCAACCTGGTGCGGCGCCGGTACCTGCCGGACACGGTGCCGCCCGCCGACCCCTTCTCGGCCGCCACCCCCACGCCGGCGGTCGCCACGTCCGCGATCGCCGGTGCGACGGACGCACCGGAGCACCGGCCGGAGCCGGCGGCCGGGCCGGCGACGCCCTCGACCGTGGCCGGGTACCTCGCGGAACGCTTCCGCCTCCTCCTCGGCCTGCGCGAGGTCCACCCCGACGACCACTTCTTCCACCTCGGCGGCGACTCGCTGATGGGCGTCCACCTCATCGCGGGCCTCAAGGAACTCACCGGCAGGGCCGTTCCCCCCTCCATCGTCTTCGCCTCCGCGACCCTCGGCGGCATGACGCGCGAGGTGGAGAACTGGCTGGCCACCCCGGAGCAACCGCAACCGGAGCCCATCGAGAACGAAAGCCGCAGGCCGTGACCCCACCCACCATCGGAGTGCTCGGAGCCGGAGTCATCGGATCCAGTGTCGCCCACGCCGCCGCAGCGGCCGGGTACACGGTGACGCTCGTCGACTCCGACGCCGCCGCACTCGACACCGCGCGGGCCGCCGTCCGCAGCCACCGACGCCTCGCCACCCTCCTCGGCGGCGAGCCCGCACCCGCCCCGGACATCCGTGCCACCACCGACCTGACGGCCCTGGCCGGCGTGGGGCTCGTCGTGGAGAACACCACCGAGTCGGAAGCGGCCAAGCGGGCCCTCTACCCGGAGCTGGAGAAGGTCCTCGCCCCCGGCACGACCATCGCCGCCAACACCTCCGCGGTTCCCATCGGCCGGCTCGCCGAACAGCTCGCCGACCCCGGCCGCGTCGTCGGCGTCCACTTCATGAACCCGGTCGACCGGATCGACATGGTCGAAGTCGTGCGCGGCAGGAACACCTCCGACGCGGCCATGCAGGACGTCGACCTGATGCTGCTGCGCCTGGGCAAGAAGGCCGTCGTCGTCCAGGACGCTCCCGGCTTCGTCATCAACCGCGTCCTCATGCCGGTGGTCAACCTCGCCGCCGCCGTCGTCGCAGACGGCGTCGCCACCCCGAGCCAGGTCGACGACCTCTTCAAGGGTTGCCTCGGCCACACCTCGGGGCCGCTGCGCACCGCCGACCTCATCGGCATCGACACCGTCGTCCGCACCTTGGAGGTGCTGCACGACCACTACGGAACCGACGAGTTCGCCACCCACCCGGCCCTGCGCCGGATGGTCGACCAGGGCCTGCTCGGCACCAAGAGCGGCCGCGGATTCTACTCCTACGACGGGAACTGAACCATGGCTTACCCGCTGACCGCCGCCCCCCAGCCCCCCACGCCCGAGACGGTGACCACCACCGTGAGGCAGTTCATCACCCGCCTCAGCGGACGCCCCGGCATGCAGGACGACAGGCCGCTCATCTCCGACGGCGTCCTCGACTCCGTGGCCGCCGTCCAGATGGTCGACTTCGTCGAGCGCACCTTCTGCGTCGAGATCGCCGACGAGGACCTCGAGCTCGTCCACTTCGACTCGATCCAGGGCCTCGCCGGGCTCGTCAACCGCAAGCTGGCGGCATCGTGACCGGTTCCGTGCCCGAAGCACTCCTGGAGGCCCTGCGCGACGAGGCGTTCGTCGCCCGCGCCACGGCCTGGGAACGTGCCGGGGCCGTACCGCGCAAGGCCATCGACGAACTGGCCGGCCTCGGACTGCTCGGCCTGACCGTGGACACCGCCCACCAGGGCAGCGGCACGCCCCTGGCCGCCGTCACCGACGTGCACCGCCTGGTGGCCGCCACCTCACCCAGTCTGCACAGCCTGCTCGTCGTCCACGCCATGGTCTGCCACGCGGTGCGCCGCTGGGCTTCACCCGAGCTGCGCGACGCGCTGCTGCCCGAACTGGCGACCGGCCGGATGCTCGCCGCGTTCGCGCTCACCGAGGAGGAGGCCGGCGCCGACATCGGCGCCCTGACCACCACCATCGAACGTGACGGTGACACGCTCCGGATCAACGGCACCAAACGCTGGCTGTCGTTCGGCCAGATCGCTGACGCGTACCTCGTCTTCGGCAGCACGGCGGGGCGCGGCAGCTGCGCTCTGGTCGACGCCGGGGTCGGCGTGCACGTCGGCGTGGAACCCGTCACCGCGGGGCTGCGCGCCGCACGGCTCGCCCGCGTCACCTTCGACGGCGCCACGGCACCGGCCGCCCGGGCGGTCGCCCGTCCCGGCTTCGGCATCCCGTTCGTGGTGACGTCCTGCCTGACACTGGGCAGGCTGTACGTCGCCGCCGGCGCCGTGGGCGTCGCGGAGGCGGCCCTCCGCCTCGCCGCCGACCACGCCGCCACCCGTGCCCAGGGCGGTGCCACCCTCGGTGACCGGCAACTCGTCAGGGGCCTGCTCGCCGATGCCGCGATCGCCACCGACGCCGCCGCCCGCTACGTACGGCAGACCGCCGACGAGGTCGAGGACCGGGCGCCGTCCGCCGCGGTGACCGTCGCGCGGGCCAAGCTGCTGGCCAGCCGTGCGGCGAGCACCGCCACCGCCACCGCCTCCCGGCTCCTCGGCGCGGCCGGCCAGACCGAGGACCACGCGCTGGCCCGCCTGCACGCCGCCGCGCGCGTCCACGAGGTCATCGAGGGGCCGACCGAAGTGCTCCAGGACATCGTCGCCGCCGACCTGCTGCGCGGCCGGGGCACCACCACGGACCGCGCGACCGCCCGTACGGCGGCGCACCACGGAAAGGACGACCGTGCAGGACACTGAGCTGCTGCACACCCCGGCGGCCCCGCAGGTCAAGTGCGTGGTCTGGGACCTGGACGACACCCTGTGGGACGGCACGCTCCTCGAGGGCGACGACGTCAGCGTCCCCGACGCCAACCGGAAACTGATCCGGACCCTCGACGAACACGGCATCCTCCAGTCCGTCGCCAGCCGCAACGAACCCGGCCCCGTCGCGGAGCGGCTGCGCGCCCTCGGGCTCGACGAGTACTTCCTGTACCCGCAGGTCGGCTGGTCGGCCAAGTCCGCCTCGCTGCGCGCCGTGACGCGGGAGCTGAACATCTCCCCCGACAGCGTGCTGTTCGTGGACGACTCGGAGTTCGAACGGGCCGAGGTGGCCGGCGCGCTGCCCCGGGTGCGGTGCATGACCAGGCAGGAGCTGCACGCCCTGGTGGCTGCTGGCGGGGTGTTGCCCGCACAGGTCACCGACGACGCGCGGCACCGCCGGGCGATGTACCTGGCGGAGGGCCGGCGCCGCAGCCACGAGGTGGCGTTCGACGGGCCGGCGGAGGAGTTCCTGCGTTCCCTCGACATGACCCTGCGCGTCCGCGAGGCGAGCACCGCGGACCTCGCCCGCGCTGCCGAACTGACCCAGCGCACCCACCAGCTCAACACCACCGGCATCACCTTCGACGAGGACGAGCTCTCGTCGCTGATCCGGGACCCGGGCCACCGCGTGCTCGTCGCCGAACTCGACGACCGCTTCGGCACGTACGGCACCATCGGTCTCGCCGTCGTCGGCACCGGCCCCACGGACCCGGCAGGGGACCCGCGCGCCGGCGCCGCCCCCCGGTGGACGATCCGCCTGCTGCTGATGTCGTGCCGGGTCATGGGCCGCAACGTCGGCAGCGCCCTGATCGCGGCCGTCACCCGGCTGGCCGACGCGCACGGTGCCGGCACCGTCGCCCTCTTCCGCCCCACCGAGCGCAACCGGCAGATGCTCGTCACCTACCGGTTCGCGGGATTCACCGTCGAGTCCCGCACGGACGACCTGGTCGTCCTCTCCCTCTCCGGCGAACGCCGCCCGGCCGTACCCGGCTACGTGCGCCTCGTCGCCGACGACACCCCCGCCGCCCCGCGCGGCACGACACAGGAGCTGACCGCATGACCGCCTTCACCCAGAGCTGGACCGACACCTTCTCCTCCGTGTACGCCGAGGAGCCGCTCGCCAAGCTCTCCTGGTTCAACGCCTCCCCGGGGCTCGAACTCATCAAGCGCGTCGTCGACGGCACCCTCAAGCCCGGCCAGCGTCTCGTCGACCTGGGCAGCGGCCCGGGCGTCGACGCGGTGTTCCTCTCGGTCCAGGGACTCGACGTGACCGGTGTCGACCTGTCGCCCGAGGCGGTCGCCCGCGCCCGCCGGTGGGCCGAACTGGCCGGTGCGTCGGCGGAGTTCATCCAGGGGGACGTGCTCGACGTACCGCTCCCCGACAGCACGGCGGACGTCGTGACCGATTCGTTCGTCTTCCACAACATGCGCGACGAGGCGCGTGAGCGGTACGCCGACGAGGTGCACCGCCTGCTGAAGCCGGGCGGGCTGTTCCTCCTCAACTCGTTCTCCGACCACATGGTCGAGGGCACCGGACCGCGCCGCATCACCAGCGAGGAGATACTCGCCACCTTCCGGTCCGACCGGTTCGCGTGCGTGGGGCTGTACGTGTACCGCAACGTTCCCACCCGCACCAAGCCCGACCAGCTGCACTGGTTCGGCGAATTCCGGGCCCGCTGATGCGGGTCGTGGTCACCGGAGGCGGCCGGGGCATCGGACGCGCCGTCGCGCTCGGTTTCGCCGAGCGCGGCGCCCGGGTCGCCCTGATGGCCCGTACCACCGACCAGGTGCAGTCGGTGGCGGCCGAGATCGCGGCCCTCGGAGCCGATGCCCTCGCGCTGCCGGCCGACGTCGGGGACGAGGAGCAGGTGCAGTGGTGCGCCGAGCAGGTGACGGCGGCGTTCGGCGGCGTGGACGTCCTCGTCAATGCCGCCGGGCTGTTCGATCTGGGCCCCACCACCGGCTTCTCCGTGCACGACGCCCGCGCACTGCTGGACACGAACGTCATCGGCACCTTCCTCACCTGCAAGGTCTTCGGCAGGCAGCTGCTGGAGCAGGGCCACGGCAAGGTCGTCAACTTCTGCTCACTGCTGTCGTACACCGCGTTCCCCGAGCGGGCGCTGTACGCGGCGAGCAAGGGCGGTGTCCTGCAGCTGACCCGCAGCCTCGGCGTCGAGTGGGCCGCCCGCGGCGTCAACGTCAACGCGGTGGCCCCGGGCATGATCCGCATCGAGACGCCGCACCCGGCCGCGCTCGCCGAGGACGCCATCGTGGGGCGCATTCCCGCCCGCCGGCGCGGCAGACCGCAGGACATCGTCGGCCCTGTCCTTTTCCTGGCCTCCCCGGAGGCCGACTACATCAACGGCCAGACCCTGGTCGTCGACGGAGGCTGGCTCAGCTATGGATACCTCTGAACACCACCGCCCCCTGGCAGACCGCTGCAGGGCGTCCCCGGGCGCGTCGCCGCGCCACGGCGGATCCGCGTCCGCGCGGGGCGGGGCGGACCGGTGAAAGCAGCGGCACGCAGGCCGCTGCCCCTCTACAAGGGGTTCCTCACCGGCTGGGGTGCCACCACGTTCGGCACCGGCCTCGTGCTGCCCCTCACCGTGGCCTACCTCCGGGAGACGCTCGGTCTGCCCACCTCCGCCGTCTCGCTGTACTTCGCGCTGTTCGCGATGGCCGGGCTCGTCGTCAATCCGCTCGCGGGCAGGATCGGCACGGTCCACGGACCCGGCCTGTCCGCGATCGGGGCCACCGTCCTCCAGGCCGCGGGCGCGGTCCTGCTGGCGGCGGCGGACTCGACGGCCGCCACCGTGCCCGCCGCCTGCCTCTCCGGGGCGGGCACCGGTGCCTACTACGCGGTCCAGACACCGCTGCTCACCAAGGTCTTCGGCACCTCGGAACTCAGCCGCGTCCTCTCGGACCAGCACCGCATCTCCGCCCTGACCGTGGCCGTCGGCGCGCTGCTCGGAGGCCAGGCCGTCGAACACCTGGGCGCGGGCGGGTACCCCCTGTGTCTGGTCGCCAATGCGGTCAGCTACCTGCTGTACGGGGCCGCGCTCGTCCGTCTCCGGCGGGCGGAGCGACGGCCCGCCGGAGACGGCCCGGACGGCGCCGGTTCCGCCGGACCCCGTGCGGGGGCGGGGGAGCGGGGCGCGGCGCTGCGCGACACGGTGTTCCTGCGGCTCCTCCTCCTGCAAACCGCCCTGGTCGTCTTCGGCATCGCCCAGGTGGACGCCGTGGTTCCGGCGATCCTGCGCAACGCGCACTTGTCCGTTTCCGCCATCAGCGTGGTCGTCGCCTGCAACACCGTTGGCGTCATCGCCTTCCAGGGCCTCGCCCTGCGGGCCGTCGAACGCATCGGTTACGTCGCCGCGCTGACGGCGGCCATCCTGGTCTGGGTGGCCGCCATGGCGGCCCTGACGGCAGCCGTGCTGGTGCCCGGGGCGGGGGTGCGCCTGCTGCTCGGTGCGTTGTTCGGGCTGGTCTTCGCCGTCGGCGAGTGCCTGATCGCGCCGAGCGTCCAGCCGCTCGTCACGCAGACCGCCCCGGCGGCGCGGTTGGAGAGCTATGCCGCGGCCACCTCGCTCGCCCACGGCCTCGGCGCGTTCGTCGCGCCACTGGTGCTCCTGCCCGTCGTGGACGGCGGCGGGGTGTGGAGCTACCTCGCCCTGCAACTCGGCGGCTACGGCCTCGCGCTGTACGCCCTGCTCTCGTTCCGGTCCCGCAGCGTCCGCCGCCCGGCGGCGTCCGCCCTGGTCAAGGAGGCACCTCCAGAGGAGGCATCCGCGTGAAGGAGTCCATCGTGCGCCCCGACCCGCATCGGTCGGCGCCGTCGGCGCCGGCGGGGCGGCCCGTACGCGGCGACCTGCCGGGACCCGGCGAGGCCGCAGTCTGGATCGTCCCCCTGGACGACGTTCCCGACCAGCGTCCGGAACGCGTGCTCGACCGGCGGGAGCGGGCCCGGGCGGCTGCGTTCCGGGACGGCCTCGCGCGGCGCCGCTACGTCGCCTCGCACCTCGCGCTGCGGACCGTACTCGGCGGGTGCCTCGGCATCGCGCCCCGGGGGGGGGGGGGGGGGGGGGGGGGGGGGGGGGTGGGGGGGTGGGGGGGGGGGGGGGGGGGAAAAAAGAGGGGGAGCGTGGGGGAAGGGAGGG